>DRJZ01000026.1 GCA_011052015.1 Acidiferrobacteraceae bacterium
AGCCGCAATCTTGTCCAATATGAAATGAGTCTAAAGGAAGGGTATTTCTAAGGAAATTCTGATCTATTGAGCTTAAACCGCCAAGACGTCAATCACACCGATCATTTTCCTTTAAAAATTACTAAAATAGAGTGGATTTTTGTAATCTTCAGGATATACGTAGTGGTACGTATCGCTTGAATAAACCCTGGCCTGGATCTCTCAGGGCAGGCGTCCCGCACTGTAGAAATCCTGATTAATATTGGTGCTTTCCAAAGGGCTTTCCCTACCACGGCGGCTTTTTGCTAAACTATAGGCCCAGTACAATCGGTTTCGTCCTCGATTATGAGCTCCTCCCAAGCCCCAACCCCGCCTCCCCGCACGATCACACAAACAGGCAATGTGGTGGCAGGATTGCGGGAAATGGCCCGCCAACACGCCCTGTGGATGGATGTGGTAGGGGGTTGCATGGCGCCACAACTCAACCCAGGCCAGCGGGTCGCCGTCATCAATTGCCGGTTCTACTGGCCAGGCGACATAGTGACCTTTTGTGCCTGGGACGGCCAGCTTCTGGTTCATCGGATGTTGGGGTATCGACTAAAAAATGGCCACCTGGAACTGGTCACCTGTGCCGACCGGGCCAGCAAAAACGATGTACCAGTCCGGCCTGACCAAGTCATCGGTAAGGTGGTCGATGTAAACCCTCCCAGCAACTTGCTACCGGTCTCCTACGCTCGCAGGGTCCAGGCGATCATGCGTTATTGCCAACTGGCTTGGCAACAAACCAGAACCCGCCTAAAGATATGAGTTTTGCGGATCGATTCGTCCTGAGTTCAGATCAATTCACCCCATCATCACCGGGTCAAACCTTCGGCGACTATCGGCTGGTAATCGATTTTGCGGGGGGGCCCTATGGATTTGATGGCCTCAGTGCCACCCAAGTAGATCGCATACGGACACGCTTCCAAGACCTGTGCCATGACGACGCGTCTCAGCAAGCCGAGGTAAACACCCTTTTATATCGCGCACCAAATCGGTCTTTCCCTGACTTTGATCTCAACGGTTGGGAATACACCCTCAACTTTGAATATAAAAATACTTCTGTGGGCATCGCCGGTCTAAAATTCTTTGCCTATTTTGATCTATGTCGGAATAACCAAAGTTATTTGTGGACTTCGACAGAGGACGATGAGTATTTTACAGGTGTTTTTGAGAACTATTTCCGTGTGGTGGTGGCCTATAGACTATTGGCATGTGGCGGGGTCTTGCTACACAGCGCCGGTGTAATCGACAAGGGCAGTGCTTATTTATTCTTCGGGCCTTCTAACGCCGGTAAAACGACAGTTTCCCGTTTGAGCCAAAGCAGTGGCCGCAGTGTATTGAGTGATGACATCAATGCCTTGCTGGCAGGGCCAGCTCAGGGCGTGGTTGCCGAAAAAATGCCGTTTGCCGGCGAATTAGGTCAAACGGCAACACCCAGTGGCGCTTATCCGGTGCGCGGCCTGTTTCGGCTCCACC
Organism: Acidiferrobacteraceae bacterium; assembly: GCA_011052015.1. Classification (GTDB taxonomy): domain Bacteria; phylum Pseudomonadota; class Gammaproteobacteria; order HyVt-429; family HyVt-429; genus HyVt-429. The sequence continues at coordinate 1,498 of DRJZ01000026.1, forward strand.
AGGGGCCACACAATGCGGTACGCGACATGCGTCCAAGCGAAAGCATCGCTGCCTTGGTGGCATGCGCGCCCTATGTTAACGCCGATCCCGCTCGCCAAGATCGATTGTTTGAAAACCTGGAACACTTGAGCGCCATCGCACCCGTGCGCCACTTAACCTTTTCCCTTGATCAACCTTTTTGGCCTATGTTCGCAAGTGAGGATTAAGAGAATACCGTGATCAGTCCATCCACCATCTATAAACCGAGAAAAGATGTCCGCTACCGCATCGTATCCGACGAGGCGGTGGTGGTGCGCCAACAGTCAACGGAGGTGATTGTCCTTAACGAGGTCGCCGCGCGCATATTGCAGCTACTGGATGCGCATACCACACTAAGTGAATTGATTCATGCATTGGAAGCAGAGTTTGATATCGACCCACCTCAACTCGAGCACGATGTCATGGGTTTCATCAAGGAGCTTTTGGAAGCCGGGGTGATCATTCCGACGGTCCCCAGTGCGCTGGAAAATGGCGATGTACTTTGATGTAGTGCTGGGCTTGCCATGAAAATCACAACATCGACTATGCTGAAAAAAAATCCGATATCAGACATCGAACTATCGGTGATGAAGGCATCATCATGTGCCAGGACTCCGCAGATATTATCGCAATAAATGCGGTCGGCAGCCGCATACTTGAACTCATAGATGGCCACAAATCAATTGACGACTGTTTGGCTATACTACTAAAGGAATTTGAAGTTGAGCCGATACAACTACAACGGGACTGCCTGGATTTTATTTCGGATCTGGTACAAAACGACATTCTGGAATCGGTCTGAGCACAGCCGATGATCCTGGTGCGATGTCAACTCTGTTAGAAAAATTCAAATCTAAAGCTGTGGCGAATAACCAACTGCTTTCTGTCACCCTGGAACTTACTTATCGTTGCAATCTGGATTGTTTTATCTGCTATAACGATCGTGGCGCCCAAGGCCAATTGGTATCGCTCAAGCAATATAAGTCATTGCTATTGTCGCTACAAAAAATGCAGGTGATGTTTCTCACCTTGACCGGTGGCGAGCCCATGCTCCACCCGGAATTCTGGCCTCTTGCCAGCTATGCGCGAGAACTGGGCTTTGCCGTTCACCTCAAGACCAACGGGCATGCGCTTAATAAGGCACTAGCAACAAGGCTAAAGGAGGTTGTGGATACATCCATAGTTGATATCAGCATCCATGGCGCCAGCGCCCAAATCCATGATCGGCAAACGGGGATACCGGGCAGCTTTAAAAGGCTAATGAGAAATCTGGAAATATTGCGGAGTCTGGGGGTGAGAGTCAATCTGGTCGCGACAATTAGCCAGTGGAACTTCAATGAAATGAAAAAAATCTACGCCATTGCAAACCAGTTTGGATTTAACCTGATTGCCTCTTCCTCTATTACACCAAGAGACAATGGTGACCCCGCACCCCAATCGATTTCCATCTCCGCCGAGCAAACTAAACAACTCATCACTTTCCAAGCGGGTCATTTGAAATCAAAAATAGTTAATTTTGACAGCAGCTACAAATTTGATTCAGGAGTACAGCATAAAAAAGAAATCGCCGCCCCCCAGAACACCGAAACACCCGTCAACAAGCAATGTGGCTCAGGTTCGTCCATTTTGGTTATTGACCCCTATGGCCGCGTCTATCCCTGCATGCAACTGCGGCGATTGTTGGGGAACATCCACCGGCAGTCAATCGAAGAGATATGGAATCATTCGCAAACTCTAAAGGATGTCAGAGCCTTAGCTGCTAAAGCCAAACAGTTGGTGGATTCCTATGGCGAGGGATCAGAATATATGGGTTTCTGCATGGGGCTCGCTGAGCTGGCAACGGGAAATCCTGTTAAAATCTATCCACAAGCGAAACAACATTTTGAGCTAAACAGAAAAATACAGCGCAAGGACCCCATCAAACAGACTTCGGCCCCCGTCAAGAACCCTGTATAACAACGCACATCCCAGAGGGGAAGGTGCTCGCAGATTTTCCAGGGGTACAAACTCCCGCCACCACTTCCAGGTGCTCCCTGGAGATAATCGCAGGTTTTTCATAAACACGTCTGACAGGCCTGCAACTATCTGTTGATATTTTTTCAGTTTTCCCGGTTTTCATTTAGCAATAATCCACACTCTTGGCGCACTTGTACGAGCCTACTAATGACGCAAAATGAGCCCCGGATCCCCCAATAAAATATAGATTCTGGGGATGTAGGCAAAACTTCCGGTTCTTGCTCGGTACTCACCTAAACTCTGCAAGATGGCCTCACCCAGAGTTTCCGCACCTGCGTCAAAAACCGCCTCAAAGAGTTCCTGATTTAACCGTAATGCCTCACCGTCCAAGGACTGCCCCGATGGAGCCCAAACGGCGATCGCCCCCCCCCATCGCGCAATATTAAATCTTCTCCAAGGGCGTTAAACCCCGGGATCTCAAAACGCCCTACCGAGCAGGTTAAGGCGCTGACCACCGGGTAGCGGCTGTTTGTCAAACCAGGTACATCACTGGACATGAGCAGCCTATTTAATCGATCCAGGCCGCCGTGGCCACGATAATTTATCCAACCGATTCCCTGTGCGAGGCCATCGAAAAGACGGGTCCGCGCCTGATCTATAGACAAGCTGTCAGAGAGGTAGATTTTATTGACACGCATACTTTGCGGCAGCAAGTTTGCCAGTGCATCACTATCGGCCGCAAATTCCCCGGCATTTTTATCCCGCTTATCGGCAAGCATTATCACATCTGAAAGCGAAGAGCTGGATTCGTAGAGCTTGATTTTCTCGACTACCGTAGCAAGCTCATCCGCACTGAGCACTGGAATGCGCCCGATTGCAAACTCGGGAACACCATCGTCACCGGCCACATCAGCAAATGCATTGTCTGACGCCATGATGCCGCCGAAGGGTGTGGCAACCAACAAAGGCGGTAGTAGATTTCCACCAACCGCCCAGCGATCAAAATAATCAAACGTACCATCACCCACCAACAGGACAAATCGTGGTACGCCGGACCAGGAATGATAGACATACTCGAGCATCGACTTTATTGCCTCGGGGGTCCTCAATCCGTATCCGAATGTGTTGTAGACATCTTCCAATGAGACCACCATGCTGCTCAGCCCCTGGCCTTGCCTGTAATCAGCCAGCACCTGTGCCCCATCCACCAGAACCTCTGGGGCGATAACAAGATAATCGACACTATTTCGGCGGCGCTTGAGTTGGGTGGTTTTGTCAGCAACCATAGCAACTGGGGACTTGGCTGCGACGCGACTAGCAACAACAAAATACTCTGCCGTTGGTGATGAGGGCCGAAAACTGACCTGATACCTCTGTCCCACCCTTTGGCTTCGAACACCCTTAATGCGTTTGGGCCTGTTTGGATGAGAAACGTTCAACACAGAAATATTGGGTCCGGAAAAGTCCGTTACCGTGACCACCGTGTTATTGTCACCCCGCAGCAAAAGTTGATCGTTGAGTGCACGATAGGTGCGATGGTAACTTAACGCCAGACTGTCGAGATAAACATAACTGTAGGCGACACCCGTATCCAGCAACCCACGAATTTCAACACCGTTGTCTCCTTCTTGCAGTAAACCCTGGCTAAAGTTAAATGTTAATGTGGCCGCATCGGTGCCCGATAAATAGCCATCACCTACCCGCTGACCATTGACATGTACTTCAATGTGATGATCAAGCTCGACTTTTGTATCGTTACTGTAACCCTGGAGATTGACATCTAAAGTCACTGCGTCTGTCTTGCTGGCAAGCTCACTGGCCTGGATGTTAAATACCTTGCCTGGAGCCCCGGCAACAATTACATCCCAATGCCAAAAATCTCCTATAGGATCAGTGGCGGTAACGGTTACCGGGACCATATCCTGTTCGGCCCGGACCCGGCTCAGGAAACTCTGCCCAGCAAACGCCGGATCTGTTTTCCTGCCCTTCCTGGAGTGCACCTGTTTGCCCTTACCACGGGACAACCAATAGACATTCTCGTCGGTAAAATTACTTTCAATCGCCTCGGCATAGAAGTAAAGCCCATTGTTGCCCCGGCCCTTAATATAGGCGACAGATTTACCCAGGTTAGTGACTTTTATACGGCTACGCTTTAATAATTTCCGGAATCGAGCGGCTGAAACACCCAGTAAATCAGCAGCCTGTACAGTATCCACGTAGTAAAGGCCCGCCTCTTTGACCGTGACCTTTACCCGATCTCGGTTTCGGTGCTTTCTCCGCTTGAGTTTTGCACGCTTTTTGGCGAGCTTACTCTTACCGAGACGTTTGAGCTGTTTTGGCGATATCTCATGGGCATGGTGTGCATATTTATCGTGCAGGCGTTTGGCTCGCTTGTGGTTGGCCGGGTTGTCTGACGCATAGCCCTCGCCGTCTACGGTGACCGTGAATGGACCATAACGGTGCTTTTTGCCGGTCACTTCGATTTCAATCAGCTTATAGCTGTAGGTTTCACCCGATACGGCGCCTGGATCAACAAAGACGTAAGACCCGCCTTGGGGGGCGTTTAGCAATGCAGGCAACATTTTGTCATTGATGCGCTTGTACTTGCCGGTGTTCGGATCTTTTCTCTTGATATGGAAGCCCAGGGTGCCTATCTGTGAAGTGGTGCTCCATTCAAGCTGTGTTGCACCGTCTACGGTTCGCGCCATAAAGGACGCCAGGGAGACATAGGTGGTACCGCGTGGTTTAAAGGCACATTCAACCGCTTCATAGTCCCCATTCCCTGCGCTGCTCGAACTGCTGCCATCGTGCAATGGCCAGCCCAGAGTGCCGCTACCCAAATCCGTCACATGCGCAACCGTCACCGTTGCACCGGGAGTAGCGGGGATGGTGATTTCCCATAGACGATTGCGTTCGGATCTACCGATAGTACTAGTCCTGCCCGTCGTACCATAGAGGGTGGAAATGTCGCCGGCACTGTCATAGGCAAAACTCAACCCTTCCATATCCGCCGTCGCTAAGCCACCATTAACGGTAAACGCACCATAGTCGACTGACGTCACCGTATTGGAACTGGGTGTCCAGTCAACTGCGTAGAGGTTACTGGGACTACTGATCCAGAAACGGCCATACCCCGCCGCGTTGGGATTTTCATTCACCGGATCGATACCGAGATCGTCTGCCCGGATCAGTCCCGATGAATTACTGATGGTGATGTAATCAATACCCGCACCAAAGGTATCCGTTGCCATCCGGCCTTCATTGGCGCCGGAGGTCTCCACCACAAACATGATTCGGGAACCCGAATCGCTGCCGCTTTCGGGGGTATCAATGGCAAACATTAATCCGGTGTAAGGATCGAATGCCATGGCGTCGACATCGGTCACGGTGCCTGATGGCGTACTGCCGTCAGAGCCTGAGCCGATGGGGTTGAGTAATGGAAAAGTCGCTCCCGAGGAACGGTCAACCCGATAGATCTGCCCACCGCTGGCGGTGTAGATTGTGCCATCGTCGGGATCCATGGCCATGGTTTCGGCACCAGTGACCCCATTGGCGCCGACTACACAACTACGACCGGTATTGATATTGGCATCGGGATTACCCCCGACGCATTCAACCGGGTCGGCAGCTGTTAAATTGTCATCAATGAGGTGAGTATAACGTAACAGATTATCCGCATCCGATATCAGGTAGCAGATCTGGCTTACCGGGGGCGCCAGATAACCGGCAAATTCGATATGCAGCCGGGCGGCCTGTGTGCGCCTGCCATTATACGCCTCCGCAGTACGTTGGCAGGCACTGGAGCTGCAACCACTCCCAGCCTGAATAATGAAGGCCATGGCATTGCCGATGGTCCAGCCACTGCGGTCGACAATTTCCTGCACAATGCTGGTCAAGTCAGGGGTTCTTTTATGCTCATTGTCGCTGTCGGCGATGTTCCAGGCGGCGATTGACAGCCAGGCAACGGTAGCCGAGGTCAGCGTACGCCCTGAAATATTATTGGCGGTGCTAAAGGTGACCGAATTATCGATATCTTCACCATTTATCACCACATTAGTGGCGCCGCTGTCGTTCTCATCCACGGTAAATTCGAGATAGGCGCGGGTGATGGTGGTGCCCGGAGGAATCTGCAGATCCTGAAAACGTAATCCCACTAATTGCCGAGTGCTACCATCAAACACCAACTCCATATCAGAACTGGTAAGGTACATGGGGGTAGCAAGGGATGGCCGTTCCTCGGCATCATCGGTGCTCTGGTTGATGATGCGGTCGAGTTGGACCGCGCTGGTGACGGTGCTGAACCCCAGCAGCAATACCAAGACCAGGGGAAACTTCCCCCATCTGCGGGAAAATAAAACCATGGGGAATACTTTTTTAAATACAAAATGCGGAAATAAAACGACGGATTGCCGCCAAACGCCCAACCGAGGAGAGAAATCCCAGTCACGCGGGAGTGATAAGTTGTTTTTCATGGTCATACCCCGATATTGGCTCGGCGGTCCCTGCGACCAAGTGCATAATGCACAAAATTTAGGTTGCCTTATTACCCCAGGGTGCTGCGAGCGCACTACCCGCCTGATCTCCTGCACACCCTGCTGTGGCAGGTACCGCATCCCTGAAGGCTCGCGAAAAACCCACTAAATAATATGGCATTACTGCAATAACTTGAACCAAAGTATAGCTCAAATTGGTCCCATTCCCCAGCTTTCCCAGGTCATATGTGGGGATATCGAGTTTGGGTTAGGCCGCCGATACAGATTTTTACCACTCCACAGCTTTTGGTATCGGCTAAAATCGCGAAATCTTGAGCCGGTACCCACTCCGTGAGCCTGGCCCAGCCAAAACAAGTACACTTTCAAACCCCATGATACATTGGCCCTTAGTTATAGATAAACTTCGACTCTTATCGCCTTGGATTGGCGCCGGGGCACAAATTTCTACGCTCTGCTAACACCCCAATCAACCGGAAAAGGGCCATTTCACTAGAGGACGTTTCTTTAATCCCCTCCCCGTATGGGGGCACCCCTAGGGCATAAAAGGGCGAGGGCAAGGGAGTCAATCAAAAATAACGTATTGATTTTAATATTCCCTCATCTTCACCTTCTTCCGAAGGGAGAAGGTATTTATAATTAGAGGCGCCCCTTGACCAAATCAACTTGCGGCAATGAATCAGCTCGACCCCTCTGGCAATTTACTAGGTATCCTTTCAGGCCATCTGGCTTCTGAAGGTTTTACCTGCCCTAAGCACTGGCAAGAACACGATTGGCGGCGCTACCTGGCCCTGGCCCAAAGCCATGGTATATTGCCCCTCATCCAAGATCGATTATTAAACGCAGACAGCGCTGCACAACCGCCATCCCCCATAGGGTCTGCTATAGAACAAGACCTGAAAAATCAGGCCGTCTTGGAGATTTTGCAAACATTAGAGTTGCAGCGCGTTTTAAGCGCGTTTTCTGCAAACGATATCCCGGTCCTGGTATTTAAGGGAGGCGCTCTTGCCCACAGTCACTATTCCGAGGCCAAACTGCGCCCCCGGAATGATACCGACCTGCTCATCTTAGAGACCCAACGTAAAGCGGCGGCAACAATACTCAAAACATTAGCTTACACCGCCCAAAATGTGACCACGGGACGTCACATCATGCACCAATGTAACTATGAATATACTGACCACCAGGGCTGTCCGCACGCCGTCGATCTGCATTGGCACTTGAGTAACCCGGCGGCCTTTTACAATCTGTTGAACTTTGAAGACCTCTGGAAACGTGCAGCGCGCATTCCCCAACTGACCAAAGACACCCGTTGTCCATGCCAGGTCGATGCATTGTTGATCGCGTGCATCCATCGTCTTGCCCACCATCACCACAATGACCGCCTCATCTGGCTGATGGACATCCACCTCCTGGTTGAAGCCATCAGCGATGCGGAGGCGAAGGAGTTCATTCTTCGTGCGCACCAGATCGGTGTGGTGGCCGTCTGTAGGCAAGGTCTGGAACTATCTCGAGACTGCCTGCACACCCACCTATCCCCGGTCCTGACCGATTTTCTTAAACAATCACAGAACCCAACGGGCAAGACGGAGCGCTACACGCGCAGGTACATTATTAAGGGCAGGGGTCGCTGGGATGATTTCCTTGACGATTTACGCGCGCAACCCAACTGGCGATCTCGATTGGGCTATCTTCGCGAGACCTTCTTTCCTAATGCAACCTACCTGCTAAGAAGCTACAACACCCGTCATCGAATCTTGCTGCCGGTATTATACTTACATCGCTTGCTACGTGGCTTTATCAGATTTGTGCGAAGCCGTTAGGGTGCTCCGTACAACATTTTTCACCACGGAGGTCACAAAGGAAAAAACGCGTTACTACTCTGTGTCCTCGGTCCTGGCTCCTGCTTCACTCTACCGCTTGCGTCCATGCAGGCGTCTGTGGTGAATAAGCACAATACGAGAAAAGTGTTACCTGAAATTCAGGCACCATCGGCCTGACCAGCCAACTAGTATCCGGGCGAATTGGGATCAAGGCTAAGATCGTAGTCTTCAAGTCGCTCCACCCGCGTCTCGATCCTGCCATCGGCGTAGAGGTCGAGGCGACGATAGCCCGGCAATGCAGTATCCACCGTAAAGTCACTACTGTGGGGCTTAAACTGAAAGCAGGTGGACGGCGAACTGAGCAGTTTCACGCCATTTCGTTGTTGCGCCAGTTTCTGATGAACATGCCCCCACACAAGCGCTTTCACTTGAGGGTGCCGATCTAACACCACAAATAAATCTTCGCTGTTCTTCAAACCGATAGGCTCTATCCAGTCACTGCCCATTGCGATAGGATGGTGGTGCAAACAGACCATGGCATACTTGTCAGGGAGCTCGGTTAACCAATCGTCCAGCTTCTTCAGTTCCGATTCGCACAGTTCACCATGCACATTGCCAAAAACGGTACTGTCCAGCAAGATGATCTGCCAAGCCCCCAATTTAACACGCTTGTCCGCGCTCACCTGACCCCCGATCAGTGTGTCTTGCATTATAGTGGGGTTGTCGTGATTGCCTGGAATCCAGTAGGTCGGCACCATAAAAGACGCAAAATTGCTTTGCAGCCTTCTATAGGTTTTTTCGCCCCCATCTTGGGCCAAATCACCCGTGGCCAATACCAGATCCGGCGGCCACTCGTCTTCTCGCGCCCAACCAAGAACGGTCTCAAAGCTCTTTTGGGTATCCACTCCCATCAGGGTCTGATGGGGTGCCTCGAATAAATGAAAATCCGTGATCTGCAGAACACGGATAGGCGTGTCCACGGTGTCAGATTTTTTGAAATCCATAGGCAGATCGTTCTTCCAGATATATTAAAAAGACCTTAATACTCTCAAAGGCTTAGCGCCTTTCCGAGTGTACACAATTTACCCGCTTGTCTCACCCCATGGGTGCCCATCTTTGCCTTTTGAGTCCTGGCACATATATTGCTAAATCATAGCGTGAGCATTGAACGGTTGATAGGAGATTTAAGATGATAGGCTCACACGCACCGATAACAGTACCCAACAGTCAGGTCAATGGCAGTCAAACGACCCTGCAAAACCTCAGCAATGCTGGCAATGAGGGTGGCGAAACCCCATTTTCTAATGTCTTCAGCCAACAATTGGGCCTGTTCCGGCTCGGTCAGATGTCAGTCTTACAGAATATGATGACCACCCCGCCCATGGCTGCAGGGGGGCAAGGGCTTGCCAACTTCGGCCAGTTCTTGCCGGGCATGTATGGCTCTAATTCAGCATCGCCCGTCACGATAATTAATTACAATTTCTTTAGCCTGCCGGAATCTCTTGGCAGTTCAGAGCAAACAGATCTGGCGCAGCTATTGGAATCCGTGGATCTTGGCCAGCTCACCGATGAGTCCAGTATAAGCCCGGTCCCCGGTTTGAGCAGTGAGTCCCCAAATCTATCAACCCTGTCATCCCTGCCAGTGACACAAACAAGTAACTTTGATATACCCAAGACCCCGGAAAAATTGGGTGAGAAACTGGCGGAACGCCTGGCTACTCTAGCTCGGGGCGGCGATACCGAAATCAAGACCACAATCAACCATGATGTCTACGGGCCCATTGGCATAGATGTGTCGATACAGAACAATCGTGTCAGCCTGAATTTATCCACTGGAGATGCGGGTCTACGTACTGCCCTGGAGGCAGCTACAGAGAGCCTCAGCAAAAACATCGCCAACCAAGGTCTGGAGCTTGCAGGCTTTACTGTAAGCGGTCTTAACAGCATCAACGGTAACAGGGCCAGCACATCAAGCAGTCAGGCTATAGCCAGTCTGTACAACTCGATCAATACCGCACCTTCACCCTTGGATCTGATAAACAGCGTTTCCTAGGCGCCATCGACCAGCCTGCCACGCCCTGGTGTGGTGCAATTGTTAACGACTAAGCTGGGCCTTGTTGTGCCAATAGTTTGAGGTCTTGGCATCCTTTGGCAAACCATAGAGTCCATCCTTATAGGCCTGTGTCATAAATTCCTGGGCCTTGGTAAATCCCGCCTCGGCCGCCTGCCTGACCAAGCCCACGCCACGGTGTACGTCACCCACCACGCCTCTTCCTTCTATGTAGAGAAGAGCCAGGTTATACAATGCGGTCAAATGCCCCTGGTCTGCGGCACGTCGATACCATATGGACGCCAAGCGGTCATTGCGTTCTACACCCCAGCCACTTTCATAGAGAAAACCCATATTGTATTGGGCATTGGCGAGCCCCCCATCGGCCAAGGGCTGCCACAGGGCCACTGCCTGGTCATAGCGTCCGGCGTTAAAGGCGTTCTGCCCATCCCTAAGCAATTTTCGTTGCAGGACGTTGCCTGACTTAGGCTTTGCTGCCTTGGTTTTGGCTTTATCTTTCTTGACCGCCGATTTCTTTTCTAGCCGGTTTATCGGTGTTTGTTGTTTTTTCTTGTGCGTTACAGGCCTCGGCATCCTTACAGATTGCTCACGTTTTTTGATGGCAAGATGCACAGTTTTAAAAGACCGAATCCACGGTTTCCTGTCGCGCATAGGCTGCAACAATCCACTTCGAGCCTGCTTTGCCGCTTGTAAACTCTTAAAAGAACCATACAAGAGTGAGAACCAGGGACGTCCTTCATGACGCGATTCGAAATAGGCCAATGGTGGAGCAAACGATTTTCCCACAATAAATTCTTTGACCGAACTCAATCTATGATCGGCAAAAATTTGTATGGTGTAGTGCCTTGGGTTGCGCTTGAGTAACCAGGCCTCATCAAGCAGCTTCACCACCTCTGGAATGGCCGGCTCTTTGTCCACGTCTTCGTCCGTGACGACCAGCGGCGGTGAGGCTGGTTTCTCAGGCGCCTTACCCACTTGGCCAGGCTTTTTCGTCACTATTTGATCTAGATTGGCCTTAACGGGCTTGGCGGGTTCCTTGGGCTTGGCTTTGGACCGGGGTACAGATGATGTCACTGGCTCTTTCTTAACGACCATAACAGGCTTGCCATCAACGGACCCACGTGCCATCAAATCTTGCACCTCTGCAAATCGGCGCACCCACGCCCCCATGACCCTCAATTCTGGAGATAGGCCCTTAAGCGCCCGTTGGGCTTCTACAGGTGTAGGGTAAACCCCCTGAATCAGACTAAACCAGGGTTTGCCCTGGTGCAAAACTTCAAAAAAGGCCACATTCCTTTTTAATTTGTGTTCTTTAATGAAAGTCAAAATCGAGGCCTCGGTCCAATTGGCAAAGAGTTGGATGGTGTAGTGGCCTGAATTCTGTGCCGCAATCCAATCTCGACGGTGGACAGAGAATTTAGTCTGCTGTCCTGATATCTCACTTTCGGCAAGCTTATGCTTCGCAGTTGACTGTGGTTTTGTCGGGACAACTTTTTTGTCTGTGGAAACCTTTTGGGTCAGTTGCAAACGTTTTTCGGTGGACTTTAAGGCCTGGGTCGCAGCCTTGTCACCGGTTTCAGCGGCCAGGGCAAACCAGTGCAGGGCCTGCTCCAAACTCATCTTGACGCCACGACCATAAAAATAGAGTGTTCCAAGGTTGTATTGGGCCTGGGCAAACCCCTGCTCGGCGGCCTTCAGCCACCAACTTGACGCAGTGGCCACATTCTTTTTAACGCCACGCCCGGCCTCGTACAGCACGCCCAGATTGAACTGGGCTGGCGGGTAACCTTGTCCGGCGGCCTGCTCGTACAACTTCGCAGCCTTGGAGTAATCGCGTTTTACCCCTTGACCTTCTGCGTATAACACTCCCAGGTTGAACTGAGCTGCGGCCTCGCCTTTGCTCACCAGGGGCTGCCATAATTTCTTGGCGGTTTCAAAATCCCCTTTTTGGTAGGCCGCAACGGCATCTTCAAACCCATCCGCATATAGAGGCGCCGTCAAGCACACACCTAATAGCCAGACGACTAGGCTGAAGCTTTCTATTCTTTTTGTCAGGTCAAACACTGGGTCGCATCACTTTTATTATTAGAAAAATCCACTGCCGTCATTCAAGTTCCAAACCACGCCGAGATAAATCTCAACCCTGCTTCCATTATAGCCCACCTTTGCTTTGCACCTTAACGAGAATTCTCGTCGAGAATCGGCTTAACAAACAAGGTGTTTGGAATGCTAAGTACCCACCCGTCTTTTAAGCTTGGTAATATTTTTGCGCCCATTTCCAGGCAGACCCAATAATGTCTTCGATTGAGTTGTACCTCGGTCGCCAGCCCAATTCAAGCCTGGCCTTTTCGGCTGTCGCCACTAATACAGGAGGGTCTCCAACACGCCGAGGTCCCACTTCCACTTTAATGTGTTTGCCAGAAACACGCCGAGCGGTTTCAATGACCTCGTTGACGGAATAGCCTTGTCCATTGCCTAAGTTGTAGGCCGCACTTTGTTCACCTGCCTGCAAGGCCCTTAAAGCTAACACATGGGCATCGACAAGATCGTTTACATGGATGTAGTCACGAATACAGGTTCCATCGCCGGTGTTGTAATCATCCCCATAAACCGTTACCTGAGATCGGCGGCCTAAAGCCGCATGAAGGGCCAGGGGTATAAGATGCGTCTCGGGTTCATGTACCTCCCCGATCTCCCCTTCGGGGTCTGCGCCTGCCGCGTTAAAGTAACGCAACGTAACAGAACGTAGCCCATAGGCCTGTCCAAAGTCCTCCAAGATCTGCTCGACCATAAGCTTGGAGCAACCATAGGGGTTGATCGGCTGCTGTGGATGGACCTCATCCAACTGCTCTTTTTTGGGTATGCCATAAGTGGCGCAGGTGCTGGAAAATACCAGCTTGCTAACATCAAATTGCCGCATCGTATACAACAAAGATAAGCTTCCCAGCACATTGTTCATATAGTATTTGAGGGGATCCAGCACAGACTCACCCACATAGGCGTAGGCAGCAAAATGCATCACCGCCTCCGGGCGATACTGCTCAAAAACCGTCCCCAGCCGCACCCTATCGGCGATATCACCCATCTCCAGGGGCCCCCAACGCACAGCCCATTCGTGACCATAGACTAGGTTGTCATAGACCACAGGCCTATAACCTGCGGCGGCAAGCGCCTTACAGGCATGGCTACCGATATAGCCCGCACCACCGGTAACAAGAATAGTAGTCAATGGGAGTGATTTTTTAATGTGTGGATAATTACAATTAATACGGTGTTTGATCGCAATTAAAAATTAATGCCTGGGGGCAATACGAGTAACACCCACCTTAATCATTAACAATACATTATAGCCTATCTCACCATCATCCGGCCGGTGTTTGACGGAAACTTTGCGTACTAATGAACACATTGGTTGCTCAACATCCTTCATCAGCAGGACACAGTAAATACGACGGATAGAATGCCTGGTGACGCAGAACATTTATCTCTTCTAGGGACAGGGCATGCATGCGCAACTGTCCCTGCGCGCTTGATAGCAGCATCCATGCTGCCAACATCCGCTTATAAGGGAGTCGGGTAACTTTCGTTTTCCTGTAGTAATTCGTGCTTGGCACTACTGGCATAACCCAATCAGTTCTATACTTCAGGGTCTGTGGTTGCCCATAAACTAATGATAGAGGTGTAGCAACTTTGGGTGAAGTTTTTCACCATGCGCTTAAAGAAGGGACCTGGATCGAGGAATTTGAAATTCTGGATGTCCTTGGGGTGGGTGGTTTCTCCATCACCTACAAGGGCTATGATCACAACAACAGGCGCGATGTGGCGATAAAAGAATATCTGCCCACCGATTTGGCGGTTCGCAGCAAGGATGACACCACGATCCAGCCCATTTCTGAGGGCGGGAAATCCGACTACTTCGAGGGACTCAATCGATTTATCAACGAAGCCCGGGCCCTAACACGGTTTAGGGAGCCCACTATCATCCATGCCCTGCGCTTTGTACTCGCCAATGGCACTGCCTATCTCATTATGGAGTACGCCGACGGCCAGGCCCTGAATCAATACTTGGAAAGCCGTGGCGGCACCCTCACCGAGAAAGAAGTCATGCAGATCCTGGAGCCTATCCTTCAAGGTTTGAAGGTAATCCATAAGGGAAACTACCTGCATCGTGACATCAAACCGGGCAACATCTATCGACGCGCCAATGGCGAACCCGTCCTCATCGATTTTGGCGCCGCCCGGCAACACGTGGATGATGGCAGTCACGCGGTCACGCGGATGGTCACCAGCGGTTACACCCCTTTTGAGCAATACAATACCCGGGAGAAACAAGGCCCCTGGACGGACATTTATGCCCTGGGCGCCACCCTATATCGTTGCATTGCCGGTCGTCATCCACCCGATGCCCTGGAACGCATCGCTGCCCTGCACAATCAAAATGAAGATCCGCTCTTACCCGCAATGGAGATCGGTCGTGGCAGATACCCCATGAGCTTATTAGAAACCATTGACTGGATGTTGTCTCCGCTGGCGCAGAACCGGCCCCAAAATGTCGATATGGTTATTGACGCCCTGGCAAACCAGAAAGGCATTGACACCCTAAGCACCTATGTAGCGTCCCAGGTGGCAAAGTACCTTGAGACCGACCCCACGACCAGCGGCAAAGGCCCGGTGGCCCCCGAATATTTGGAGTATCTGGAAACTATCCATGGACTGGAAAAGACCGAAGAAATCCACTATGGCCCAGAACCATCAATAAAGAAAATCAAACCCACTACACCTGAGCTACCGATCCAACCACCACCGACCGGTCTTTGGGCCTCTGCCCATAAAGGCCAATTGATTGCTACCACTGTCCTCATGAGCTTCGCGTCCTTGTTGATCTATAGTCTCACCAAATCGGACACAGACAGTCCAGCGATACCGATGCGTTCTAACGATGGCAGTGCCATTACGGAGTCTTTTCATGCAAGCACAACGGTTCCCATTTCTTCTGAACTCGGGAATAAGGCCAAACAGATACGCAGGATGCTGGCCCAGGCAAATAAGTATATCGAACAAGGTAAAGAAGATATGGCATCTAATGTGGTGTCCGATCTACTGGTCTTGGAACCCGGCAACAGTAAGGTAAAAGCCATCGCCATCAACCTGCTCATCGGCGCCCAAGACCGCGTCTCCATCGCCAAGCAACAGGCCGATCAACTCGAAGCCGGCACCTATGCTGCAACCCCCTATTTACAAGCCAGCAAGCAGTTGCGGCTCGCCAATGCGTCGAGGCAAAAGGACCGGCTAAAACAAGCCATCATACAGTACAACGACAGCGCGAAGTCTTTTCAACGCGCGCAATCACTTGCCCGGAAGGAAAAGAAAAGGCGTGGCACAGAACTGCGGCGCTTAACTGCCAAGCAACTCAGGTGGCGCAAGCAAACCGAGGCCAAACGGCTCGCCGAGGAGAAGGCCCGGCGCCGCCAATTCAAAAAGGAGCCTTAGGGAAATGCTGCTCACTTGAACCGCCAAGACGCAAAGAACGCCAAGCATTTTCTTCTGAAGATTGCTCTTGTGGTATTCGTGCATCCTGCGCTCCCGGTATCTCTGGTTCCCACGCTCCCGCGTGGGAACCCATAGCCCTGCCCTACCGAGCCAAACATATGCATTCCCACGCGGGAGCGTGGGAACGAAGTGCTATTAACCTGGCGATATCGGCAACTGCTCCATTCGTTGCTACCTCCTCCGTCCATGGAGTCGTTGGCGCCTTGGCTGTTGAGCGTATTATTTAAGGGCACTTCTATTAACCCCTCCTGCCCCTCAGCGCAAAATGGTCGAAAAAATTCAAACTACAACACCCTCGACCGTATCACCATGAGTTTCTCGATTTGCATATCACGGTAGGTATAGGGAATTCCCCCCACCCCTAAACCGGATTGACGCAGCCCGGCAAAAGGCATCCAGTCCACCCTGAATGCGGTGTGATCGTTGATCATCACCGCACTGGCGTCAAAGCCCCTGTAGGCCTGTAGGGCCTTGTCCATGCTGCGGGTAAACACTGCGGCCTGAAAGGCAACCGGCAAGGCATTGGCACGGCCCAGGGCCTCATCCATATCCACATAGTCGTAGACACATATGACCGGGCCAAAGATTTCTTTGTTCGACACCTTGGCGTCCTGGGGGGGGTTAAAGAGCACCGTGGGGCTATAGCAATGGCCATGGACTTCACCCCCGGTCAACAATTCGGCGCCGGCAGCCACCGCCTCACTGACCCACTGCTGCACCCGATCCACCTCTTTGGCCCGAATCAGGGGCCCAACCTCAGTAGCAGGATCCGTGGGGTCGCCCACAACCTGGGCCTGGGCAAGTGTGGACAAGCGATCTGCCACCTCTGAAGCAATGGAGCAATGGCAAAATACCCGCTGCACCGACACACAGACCTGACCGCCATGATAAAACCCGCCTTTGGCAATAAGCGGCAGGGCGTCATCCAGGTCCGCGTCCGCTTCGATAATCACCGGTGCCGCACCGCCGTGTTCCAGGGCGCAGCGAGCCCCTGGGGCCAACTTGCTACGCAACATCCAGCCCACGGCGGCGCTACCGATAAAACTGAAAAAACCCACCCGCGAGTCGCTAACCAACTGACTGGCCACATCCAAATCCGACACGACCAATGCCTGACACCACGCCTCCGGCAGGCCCGCTTCCCGTAACAAGGCAACAAAACGGTAACAGGATAGAGGCGTGTCTTGCGCCGGTTTAATGATCACCGGACAACCGCTGGCCACCGCCGGTCCTACCTGATGCACAATCAAGTTGAGCGGATGATTAAAGGCGCTGACCGCCACCACCACCCCGATAGGTTCCTTCCGAGTGAAGGCCAGACGACCCTGCGATGCCAAATTGGTCCCCATGGGAATCTCCCGACCGCCATTACCGCGAATACATTCAATGCAGTTGTGCACCCCATCAATAGCGCGGGCAACTTCTACCCTGGAGTCCATCAATGGCTTGCCGCCCTCCCTTGCCGCCTCCATAGCCAGATCATCGGCTTGGGTGTCCATAAGTTCTGCGGTTTTTTTCAAAATGGCGATACGCTCGGCAGCCGATAACCAACGACTGCGATCCGCGAAAAGTTGTTGCGCGGTATTTAGCGCGGTTTTGACGGCAGCGGCGTTGGCCGTATCCAGGGTGGCAATAATGCTATCGTCATAGGGTGCAGTGACGGTCAGGGTGTTGCCGCTGGGGACGGCCCCTGGAATCATTAACGGGTAGTGTGTCGTCATATGGGACAGGCAATCTCGCCAAGACGCTGAGTCAGTAACATATTTTCCCGGTAGTCGATGGGTATCACAATGAGGCTTGGACCGGGCTCCTTAAACGCGGTCTCCAGAGTATCGACCAGATCGCGGCTGTTCTCTACCCGGTGACCTTGCCAGCCAAAGGCGCCGGCCAGTTGCTGCCAGTCTGGATTACCGAAGGATAAATCCGTGTGGTGGCCAAATTCGTTGGTTTGCTTCCAGGCAATCAGACCATAGCTGTGGTCTTCCCACACCATAGCAACGATATTGGATTTGAGACGCTTTGCGGTCTCCATCTCCTGCACGTTCATCATAAAGCCGGCATCGCCACAGATGGCCAGGATGCGGCGATCACCATGAATCATGCTGGCGCCAATGGCGCCGGGAAAGGCAAAGCCCATGGAGCAAAACCCGTTGGGGATTAAACAGGTATTTGGCACATGACATTGATAATGGCGTGCAATCCACATCTTGTGGGCTCCCACATCGGATAACACGATGTCATCGGCCCCCATTACCTGGCGCACATCCCACAGGACCTTCTGCGGCCGGATCGTACCCTCAGTATCGTCGTCCTTATACTTCTCTAACTCCTCCTTCATATCGCGCCGGGTAGCAGCCTGCTGCTGAAGGTCGAACTTGAGCCCCCCCACTTTGTCCACGCGCTCACACATCATCCATAAGGTATGGGCCAAATCACCGACAATCTCCTTTTCCGGATGATAGTGTTCATCAATCTCGGTGGGCAGAAAATCCGCATGAATAATGTTCTTGTCCTTATTCTTATTCCACAAATAAGGGTGATACTCCACCATATCGTAGCCCAGGGCGATAACAAGATCAGCGGAGTCCAGGGCACAAGCCACCACGTCTTTAGCCTGAAGACCGATGGTATACAGACAATAATCCGCATCCATATCCACGCAGCCCTTGGCCATGAAGGTGCTGATCACACCGATACCGGTTTTCTCGCAAAAAATACGCAGTTGCTTGCTGGCTCGTTTGCGGATACAACCATTGCCGGCAAGAATGATCGGCCGCTTGGCATTCATGATCTGCTCAAAGGCCTGGTCTACAATCTTGTCATCCGCCACCGGCCGCCGGAAGCGGAACGGCACCATGGGGTCCGAATCTGTCTCCATCTTGGCCACATCCTCAGGCAGTTCAATATGGCAGGCCCCAGGCTTTTCGGTACGGGCGAGTCGCACTGCTTTGCGCACCATCTCGGGAATGCTATCCGGGTGCAACACGGTGTGGGACCACTTGGTCACCGGCTCAAACATGGCCACCACATCCATAATTTGGTGGGATTCTTTGTGCAATCGGGTGGAGGCCCCCTGCCCGGTCAGGACCAGCATGGGGGAACGGTCCATATTTGAGTCGGCAACGCCAGTAATCAGATTGGTGGCCCCAGGCCCCAACGTTCCCAGGCAGGCCGCAGGATTACCGGTGAGTCTGCCATAGACCTCGGCCATAAACGCGGCGCCCTGCTCATGGCGGGTGAGGATAAACTGAATCTTGTCAGATGCCTCCAAAGACATCATAAAATCCGCGTTTTCTTCTCCAGGGACACCGAAAATATATTCAATGCCTTCCTCTTCCAGGCATTTAACAAACAGATCAGAAGCTTTCATAATCAAGGTGATCCTTTATTTTTGTTAATCAAATCACTCACTCAGCCCATTGAGACCAAAACAAAGGCATAGCGTTCCTTGAAACAAGTATAGACCGGTAAATCGGTCTCTATACGCCAACGTGAACCTGCCCCACTTTCCATATCAGTACTCAACGAATTGACTCATAGCCACCATCAATACCTGACTTGGTAAAAACAATCTGCCACAACTCATTAAACCGTGCTCGGAATGCGCCGGCAGCGGACATCAGGAAAAAGCGCCACATACGATAAAACCGCTCGTCATATTTATCATGGTCCAGACTGTCCCAATAACAATCCACGTTGGCCATCCACGCCATCAGCGTGGGATCGTAGTGGGCACCCATACTGTGCCAGTCCTCCATTACAAATATTTCCTCCGCACCCCGTGCGATTTGAGCCGCCGTTAACAACATTCCGTCCGGAAAAATATATTTATCGATCCACGGGTCTACGGCTTCTTTGCGCGAATTCACACCGATGGTATGCAAAAGAAAGATGCCGTCTTTCGCCAGACAGCGGTCGACCGTTCGCATGAAGGTGCGGCAATTTTTTGCGCCCACCTGCTCAAACATGCCAATCGACACGACCCGATCAAAGGTGCCCTGCATGTCACGGTAATCTTGTAGCCTAAATTCAACCGTCAGACCATCACACAGGCTACGGCCCAATTCGACCTGTTCTTTCGAAACCGTAACACCGGTGACCCTTGCGCCATATTTTTCAGCGGCATACTTGGCAAAACTGCCCCAGCCACATCCAACATCCAGAATCGTCATGCCCGGTTGCAACCCTATCTTGCGACAAATCAGGTCAAGTTTGGCCTCCTGGGCCTCACCCAGCGTGCTGGCATCCTTCCAATAGGCGCAGGTGTACACCATTCGTGGGTCTAACATCTTCTGGAACAGATCATTACCGATATCGTAATGATGTTCACCAATATTAAATGCCCTGGAACGCCGTTGGCGATTAACGAGCTTCGCCATGATGACGGGAAACACGAGTTTTAGGGGGGATATACTGTGTTTCAGATCTGCGCGCAGCAACCGAAAAATCAGATCGTCCAGCCTTTCAGAATCCCACCAGCCATCCATATAGGATTCACCGAATGCAATTGAACCATCACGCAACATACGCTCATAAAACTGAGTGTTATTAACCTGAATGTCCCAAGCCCGGTTGCCGCCGATCTCCACATCCGCCAAGACAACAATCCCACGGACCACTGATTCAGCACGATTCATACCTGACTATCCCCTGCCTTGCTATGTTCTTTGGCACACCAAACCCGCTACGAATTAACTCGATTATACATTGTATTCGGCAAACCATTCTCCTATCAACTCAAGGGAAGAATGAGGTGTGACTGGCGAATCGTTATTTGTAACACGAAACCACCGCTATTTGCAGTCTTGTATGACCCCGCCAGACCGGTATGATCGGCTTGATGAAAACCGGCCTGATCCTGTTTCTGCATCTTCTCACCCTGCTCATTAGGCTCACTAGGCCCGGTGGCGCCAAGGCCATTGTCACCGAGAACCTGGCACTCAAGCATCAACTCCTGATCGCCCAGCGTCGGCATCACCGTTCGCCAAATCTTACCGTACTCGATCGATATCTGCTGGGCTGGTCTGCCATGCTGATGTCACCCAGGCGGCTATTGCGCTGCGCGATTGTCGTCAAACCCGCCACCATCCTGGCCTTTCATCGTGCCCTGGTCTCAAGAAAGTACCGGCTAATGTTTGGCTCCAACAGAAAAACCACACCCGGCCCCAAAGGGCCGTCCCAGACATTGATTGAAGCCATTGTCGAAATCAAACAACGCAACCCCCGTTACGGTTGTCCACGCATCGCCATGATAATTGCCAATATCTTTGGCATTGAGATAGACAAGGATGTGGTGCGGCGCGTGCTGGCAGCCCACTACACACACGACCCCAATAAGGGCACTGGACCCTCCTGGCTGTCTTTCATCGGCCATACAAAAGACAGTCTGTGGAGTATCGATTTGTTTCGTTGTGAGTCCATCACCCTGCATACCCACTGGGTGCTGCTCGTCATGGACCAATGGAGCCGCCGGATCATTCGATTTGCCGTACACCAAGGCCCGGTCGATGGACTCGCCCTGTGCGGGATGTTTAATCAGATCATCGCCGGTACCGACCCGCCCAAGCGTATCAGCTCCGATCATGATCCGTTATTCCGATTCCAGCAGTGGCAACGAAATCTACGCATATTGGGCATTGAGGAAATCAAAACCATCCCCTATACCCCGACATCCCATCCCTTCGTAGAACGCCTGATCGGAACCGTGCGCCGGGAATATCTCGATCACACCCTGTTCTGGACTACCACGGATCTGGAACGAAAACTGAACGCGTTCAAGGATTATTATAACCATCACCGCGTCCATGCCTCGCTTGATGGACAACCACCGTGTGAATTTGGCAACGAAACGAGCAAACCCAAGGCCCTGCTTGATCACTTTTCATGGCAACATCACTGCCGGGGGCTTTTTCAAACCCCGATTGCGGCATGAGTTAGTAATTCGCCATACACAGGCCATCGTCAAGATCAAACAACGCAACCCCCGTTACGGTTGTCCACGCATCGCCATGATGATTGCCAATACCTTTGGCATCGATATCGACAAGGATGTGGTGCGG
>DRJZ01000027.1 GCA_011052015.1 Acidiferrobacteraceae bacterium
TGGTGTCCCGCGACGGTGTTGCCGTGCTTGACAAGGACCAGGCCATTGCCTGCGCACGGCGCCTGGTCGCGAAACACCACAGCAACGCTGAACCCGTCAATACTAAGTTGTCAGACCACTGGTAACCCACATGACACAAACGTAAATGGATAAATCAACGCATGGCTAAACAAAGAAAAATGAACAAGGAACGCTTACGACTGGAACAGCAGCACAAGGGCGAGGCAAACTGGCGGCTTTGGGGGCCTTACCTGTCCGAGCGTGCCTGGGGCACGGTGCGTGAAGACTACAGTCCACACGGTACCGCCTGGGAATACTTCGACCACGACCAGGCGCGCTCGCGGGCCTATCGCTGGAACGAAGATGGCCTGGGCGGGATCTGTGACGAGCAGCAACGACTGTGTTTCGCCCTGGCACTGTGGAACGGGCGTGATCCAATCCTCAAGGAACGCATGTTCGGACTCACCGGTAATCAGGGCAATCACGGTGAGGATGTCAAGGAATACTACTTCTACCGTGATGCCACACCCAGCCAGAGTTACCTGCGCTTTCTTTATAAATACCCGCAACAGGCGTATCCCTACGCCCGGCTGGTAGAAGAGAACAGCCGGCGGCAACGGACGCAGCCATCGTTTAACCTGCTCGATACCGGGGTGTTTGAACAGAACCGCTACTGGGATGTAGAGGTCTTCTACGCCAAGGCGTCGCCTGCTTGCCTGCACATCCGTATTGATGCACATAACCGGGGGCCGGAAGCTGCACAACTACACCTGTTGCCGACCTTGTGGTTCCGCAATACCTGGTCGTGGTCAACGGAACAGACGAAAAAACCCGTGCTGCGCAACATTGACCCGCCAGCGGGGGCTGCCTGGGCCGTGGTGGCCGAGCATCCCGAACTGGGCAGGTATTTCCTGTATGGTGCGCAGCCCGCAGCCGGTCTTTTTACAGAAAATGAATCCAATGCCAAACGTCTCGGATGGGGCGCCAACCGCACACCTTATGTCAAGGACGCCTTCCACAACCGTGTGATACAGGGTGATGAAACCGTGGTTAACCCCGCGCGCGCTGGCACCAAGTTTGCTGCCTGGTCAGCGTTACAGGTGGCGGCCGGGTCTGCTGCACAACTTGATCTGGTGTTAAGTTCAGAAGCACTCGAAAAACCCTTTGCCAACAGTAACGCCCTTTTTTCGACCCGCCAGTCGGAGGCCACGGTATTTTATGACGAGCTCCTGCCTGAGGCCAGACCGCAAGACCATTACATCCTGCGCCAATCGTTGGCTGGCATGATCTGGTCCAAACAGTTTTTCCACTATGACGCCGCACGCTGGCTGGATGGCGACATTCAACCGCCACCGCCCGAACGTCAGGACCCCGGGGCACGCAACACCCAGTGGCGGCACCTGCGCGCGGCCGATATCATTTCCATGCCTGATACCTGGGAGTATCCATGGTTTGCCGCCTGGGATCTGGCCTATCATTGCATCGCCCTGGCACTGGTCGATGTGGATTTTGCCAAACACCAGATCGAGCTCATGCTGAGCGAACGTTACCTGCACCCCAACGGTCAGATCCCGGCCTACGAGTGGGCCTTCAGCGATGTCAATCCGCCAGTGCACGCCATGGGTGCCCTGAAGGTCTTTCGGGCCGAGCGGGTACAACGCGGGACGGGTGACCGGGATTTTCTGCAACGTATTTTCCACAAATTACTGCTTAACTACGCCTGGTGGATCAACCGCAAGGACATAGCGGGCCTTAATCTGTTCGAGGGTGGTTTTCTTGGCCTGGACAACATCTCCGCCTTTGACCGCAGCAACCTGCACCTGCCACCGGGCTGGTTATTCAAACAGGCGGACGCCACCGGCTGGATGGCGATGTTTTCGCTCAACATGACCATTATGGCGCTCGAACTGGCGGTTGATGATCGTGACTATGAAGGCATTGCCATCCAGTGTTACGAACAGTTTCTGGCCATCGCCGATGCCATTGCCGGTGGCAGCAATGGCATCTCGCTGTGGAATGATGACAAGGGATTCTTTATGGACCTGTTGGTTCGCCTCGAAAACGGTAAACCCGTCGAGCATCGTTACATCGAGGCTTATTCATGGGTCGGATTGATCCCGTTGTTCGCGACCGAAATTATCGATGAACGTCTGTTGAAGAACGCACCCCGTTTTCGGGATATGCTGTCCCAACACAAGGGCGGATTGTTTCAGGGGCACACGATCTGCCACTGCCCTCATTTGCAGAACGACCGGGGTGAACGCTTACTGGCGCTGGTGGATCATACCCAATTACCGAAAATACTCGAGCATCTTCTCAATGAAAGCGAATTCCTGTCGTGCTACGGCGTACGCAGTGTCAGCCAGGTGCATGCGCACCAGCAAACGGTAGGCTGGATTCCGGGTCGGGAGCAACCGGCAACCATTGAATACAGCCCGGGTGAATCCACTACGCCGATGTTTGGCGGCAACTCCAACTGGCGTGGCCCCGTCTGGATGCCTACCAACTACTCACTGGTGCAGACACTGGAAAAATACCATCGCTTCCTGGGGCCAAACTTTCGTGTGCGTGTTGCCTGTCTTGGCAATGAGAAACACAACCTGCAGGAGATCGCCACTTTGGTGGCGGAACGTCTGGTGGACCTCTATCGTCAAGATGACAAAGGTATGATTCCGGCATTGCGCTATGACAGCCCTTTTCAACACGACCCCCACTGGCAGGACCTGTTTTTGTTCTACGAATATTTTCACGCCGAGACCGGCCAGGGACTCGGCGCGGCACACCAGACCGGCTGGACAGGGTTACTGGCAAACCTCGTCATGCGCCGCTACCGGAAAGATATTACACCATGGTGTGGGCTGGATACCGGTGAGAAGGCATCGCCCATCGATGAAATGGCGTAGGCCGGTCAGGATATTTGAATATATTCAGGGTCAGGGAACAATACTTACGACTATCTCGAAACAATTGTTCCCTGACCTCGGGGATGGTTTAAATTATAATGCCAGCTTAATAGTGAACTTCCATGTCACTCTCTTTTTTGGACA
>DRJZ01000028.1 GCA_011052015.1 Acidiferrobacteraceae bacterium
GGGAGTTGCCAATGTTTTGGTCCGGCAATAAGTAGGGTGGATGTTAATGCTCACGTAACGCAATTCAAATCACATGGTGGGCACAAGGGCCCACCCTACAATTTATGGATGCTCCAGCTTTTTGCTGGCACCTATTACTCATCGACATATCCATATGTATATTTCACAAAGCTGATCATGAAAGCCCCACCCCATATCGGTAGTATCATTTACTATTTTTGGACAACGATCATTAAAGGCTTCCAGTAGGTTATTGCTCGTAATAAATTTTGCTTCATCAGAAAAATTCGTGGGTCGCAAAAATAGAAAAATAGGGTCGATTTAAACGAAAAACACGAGGCTTAAATTCTTAAATCGAGTCTATTTCTTATGACACTATTTCTTCCGTATTTCTTCTCGGGCGTTTTTAGTCGACACAGTTTCCCATCGTGCCTGAATGGTATCGGCGGAAAGGTCTGCTCCGCAGTCCCATTCAATAAAATAATTACCGTTATGAATTCGTTCGAATTCATCTCTATCTTTCAGCGGTGCGAAAACTTCGGATTCGAGATATGGCTTTACGTCAAATAAACCTACTTTCCCATCGTCGGCTTTGATGTACAACACGTGGTTATCTTTCGGAATAATTTCTGTAATATTCATTGGTCTAGTCCTCGAATTGGAAAGGGTTTCTTGCCATTGACAGCCAGTTGCCAATCAGCAAGAAGATCTTCCTGGTGTATTTCAATCCATGCGACAACCAGCTTATGCTTCTTTGGTGGAAGCCCGCCCGCCAAGACGGTTCCATCAGGAATAGAGTACACGGCTACCTTGTCCTGATGTTCAGCATGAATATGCGGCATATTGTGCTTATCCGTATCATAGAAAAACATTCGGATAAGGATGCCATAAAACATCGAAATTGTAGGCATGACAACTATTTCTCCTGTTGCGCCCAACATTGTTATTGAACGCACTTTCCATATCCAGACATATCGTTCCAGGTGGTGCCGGTTCTTTCCAGATATGGGTACATATTGCCGTACCTGGAAAGTTCAAATCGCGTTGACAATTATTTTTTCCAGCCCTAATTCTCTGATTTTCCGTACCGGGTGTTGCCAATGTTTTATCCCGGCAGTCCGGCAATAAGTAGGGTGGGCATTTATGTCCACGCACCGAATCACTCACCAAACGAGTCGCCCATAAATGCAGCTGGCCCCACTGTCCAGTTCTCTGGATATTTCCCCACATTGATATAGCGGTGTACTGTTGAAAAAGACCACTCAACCGGTTGATTGCATAATCCATGCTTTCCCGGATTGTAATGCATATAATCGGCATGGTGATTAAAATCACGTTGATCCCGTATACAATGTTCCCAAAAACGCCGCTGCCACAGGGTCGATTCTCGGTGCTTTTCCTTTGACGGCGTTTTCCACCGCGCCTGCTTGTAATGTTCCTTGCAGGCGATACTTACCCGGCGTTTTATTAAGGCTCCAGCGCGTGGAGAAATCATCATCACCATCCGGAAGGGTCCAAAGGCAATGCAAATGATCTGGCATTAAAACCCAGACATCAACACTGAAGGGATAATGTAACCGGGTATTTCTTATTGCCTGTCGCAAAGCCTGTCGAATCGGCTCATCACACAAAATTTGTTGCCGGCGATAAGTCACCAAAGTAAAGAAGTAAGTTCCTCCCGGTGTTTTCGCCCGCCGATAATTCGGCATGATTCCCTTCCCTTCCCTGTATGCAGGGTGGGCACAAGTGCCCACCCTATAATCATATTTCTTTACAGAAGTGTTCTTAGGTATCCGTCAAAACGGTATATCGTCATCAAAATCCGCGTTGGCAGGGGCCGAGGCCGGAGCCGCCTGTGGGGCACCAGCATCCGCACTGGCAGCGGGCGCGCGGTCTTGATTGAAATCATCTGTCGGCGCACCGGCGCCACCACGGGAACCGAGCATCTGCATCTCGTTGGCCACGATCTCGGTGGTGTAACGATCATTACCGTCTTTGTCTTGCCACTTGCGGGTCTGTAGACGGCCCTCCACATAAACCTGCGAACCTTTCTTTAGGTACTCACCCACGATCTCGGCCAAGCGGTTGAAGAAGACAATGCGGTGCCATTCCGTCTTTTCTTGTTTCTCACCGGTATTTTTGTCTTTCCATGACTCAGTCGTGGCGATGTTGATATTCGCTATCGCGCTACCACTGGGTGCGTATCTGACCTCCGGGTCGCGCCCAAGATTACCGACCAAAATCACTTTATTTACACCACGTGCCATACAAGCCTCCTGTTATGCGCTCTGATACCAAAAATATATTTTTAATTTGCCGCTACTCCAAATTGTTGCAGTGCATCGCCATCCAGTTCTTTGTGATCGACCTTCAAATAGGCCATGCCTTCTTCGGCAATGACAATGGCCTCCACTACACCGGTGATTGCCACCAATCGCTTGGCCAGGACCGGCGCGCCATCCTCGGTCTGTGGCCCCACCCGTAACAGGCGGGTATCCAATAATCGCGGTGCCGGTGCGGTCATCACAATGATGGCCCAAAATAGAATCAACACCCCACAGGCCTGGAACACGGCACCGATGCCCATGGCGCCGTACAGCCAACCTCCCAGGGTGCCCCCCAGAAAGACACCAAAAAACTGGAAGCTATTATACACCCCCATAGCGGTTCCCTTGCTGTCCGCCGGGGCCACTCGGGAAATCGTAGAGGGTAATAAGGCCTCCAGGGTATTAAACCCTACAAAAAAGACCCATAGCGCGAACACCAGCCAGGGTAATTGCCGATGTCCAAAATAGAACAAGGCCTGAGCCGCCAACAACAGGGCAATGGCAACCAGAAATATTCTTTGAATCAAGTGCTTACGGGCGCTCAGTATGACCAGGGGCACCATACCGGTAACCGATAATACAAACACAGGCAGATAGACCTTCCAATGGGCCGCCAACGGCAACCCGTCTTCGTGAACCAGGGCCAGAGGCACGGCCACGAACATGGCGGTAAGTGTCAAATGCAACACAAAAATACCCGCATCTAGCCTCAATAAATCTGGGTTCCCCAGCACCTTGGCCAACTGGGCAGGGACCAGCTGGACATCGCGATGGCGCCGGGCCGCCACCGGGGTGGGCACCCAATACAGGACCAGAATCCCGGACAAGGCCAGAGCCATGGTCAACCAAAAAAGACCTTTGACCCCAACCCAAGCGCTTAATACCGTCCCCAACACCATGGATAGCATAAAGACCAGACCGATAGAGACGCCGATGAGGGCCATGGCCTTGGTGCGTTGCTCCTCCCGGGTCAAATCCGCAGTCAGGGCCAAAACCACCGCAGCAATAGCCCCCATGCCCTGGATCAATCGCCCCAAAATGACGCCATACATCGAATCAGAGACCGCCGCCACAGCGCTGCCCAGGGCAAAGATGATCAGGCCTGTCACGATGAGCGGCTTGCGCCCCCAGCGGTCCGACAACATGCCAAACGGAATCTGGAACAGGGCCTGGGTGAGGCCATAGGCGCCCAAAGCCAAGCCAATAAGCAGGGGCGTCGCCCCGGATAAACTGGTTTCGGCATACAGGGCAAGCACCGGCAGGATTAAAAACAAACCCAACAGGCGCAGACCAAAGATCCCGGCCAGCGCGCCCACGGCGCGCCGTTCGGTGGATGTCATCGGTGTGTTTTTCAAGGAAAATTCAACAGCAGGGTGAATTCAGGAGCGCTATGGTATCAGGTTCCCCGGATGACCCAAAAAATATCAATAAAGATTATACAAAACAAAGGCTTATATTGGTACCCTATAACGACTCGACAAGTCCGTACAAAGTGGCTACTACCCAGCCGCCACCCAGTGAGAATGCTCGCACGGATATTGAGAAATCTTGATGCTATCGGAGACATGCAGGTCAGGTTCGAGGACGGCCCAGCCCACCGAGACCAGCCTCATGACAAACCAGGTATCTACAGGCTATTTTGATACCGACCAGTGTCCTCACTGCGGGCTGACCCAGATCTCTGTCTCATTCGTTCGTTATATTCATCTGACGCCACAGGGAAAACGCCATCCAACCCAATATCAATACGCTCAACCCCAGGGCCGCCCACAGTAGCCATTGCTTCCACGGGCGTGGCGGAAGAGTTGGTAAGGGTGGCACCAGGTTGGACTGATCGCCGATGATTTGTTGCGACCCGAGGATAGCAGGACGCAAATTAGACTTATCGGATTTTCCGCTCATAAACCCATCTAACAGGCTACGGGCCATATTATCATTGGGCTTAACCCGGGCGCTACCATGGGCAAGTTGAAACGGGCCTGCACCCCGGGCCAGAAACACAAGCTGTTGAGGACGCCAACCTAGACCCAAAATAGGCGCAGTAGCAACCAGACCACCATCGTCCTGCGTAACTACCACACGCCAATAACGATCATGACGTAGCCCAATTCTGGATTCACCACTTAGCAACGTAGCGCCCTCCAAACGAATATCATAAAACAGACTGTTATTTCGCAGCACCCAAGTGGATTTTTTATCCGGGCGTGAATAAATACTCGCCCGTATGATTGAGTTTTCCTCTGGTAAGATAAGTTTTAACTTATCGGTGGGCATATAACCCTTCAAGTCATACTCAAAGGTTTTTAGTTTCTCATCCTCAACACGGGTAGCTGGCAACAACTCCCACTGATGTTTTCGCTCTTTGGACGTCTCTGCAAGATTCGCATGAATCTTGGTGAAGGCGGGAATGTGTTCCTTGCCTGGGGCAGTAATGCGCAGATAACGCGCCGAAGCACCATTTAAACTAATTTGCTTGCGCACCAAGCGATGCCCTTGATAATTAAACTGAGCAATGGGCGCGCTATGGGCGAGTATTCTCCAACTCTTGAGGTCATTGCTCCCCTCCACATTGATCTGTCCCAAGAACTGTTGATCGTCAGCCTCCCAGTCCAGCTTCAGACTACGGATCGACCCTTTAACTCCTCCTGCATCCAACAGGTACCCCGTCAGCGTCTCTTTACCAGCAGGGCCTCTATCGTTGCTCTGGATTTTAATAATTGAACCTTGCTTATCACGGCGCACATAAAGAGAAAGATTGCCCCCACCTTTTTCGGTTTTGTTGTAGAGTGGGAAGATTGGCAAAGCGACTTTTTGAGATGGAAACGACGTAGTGGCGGAGAGATTTTTGAGTCGATGGGGAACCGGCGCACCAGCACCATTGAATATCCGCAAATCACCAAGATCCGATCGTACCACACTCTGATAGACTGACTTGGGCAAGGTAAACTGAAACAGTCCGTGGTCACTACCCACTTCAATGGGGATGGAATAGGCAAAATCATTTGGACTAACTTCGCTATTGGCCCAGATGGAACTGGGCGACGCCATCGCCAGACAGAAACCAACCCAATAAACCATTTTCACGTTTGTACCCCCTGTTGTTCTCGGGGTGGTACCGGCGTTAGATAACCAATGACCAATAGCAATAACCCGACAACGATGAACGATACGATGCGCTCCACCGTGCCGCTATTGGATAAGTCTACGGTAAACAGCTTGATCACGACTACACCGAGCAAACCCGCACCTCCCATCCAGGCTATACGAAGCTGCTTGCGGGTTGCGAAAAACATGCAACAAAGCGCGATGAGAGACCAAAAAATAGACAGTGACGTCTGCACCAATACCGATTGAGCCATAGCATTATAACTGAAGGGCACATCACCCCAATAGTGCAAGGTCCGAATCAACACCGCGTTGAACCACAGAAACACCACTCCTAGAAGTAGGCTATACAATCTCTGGGGGGATACGGACATAACACCAACGCCTTTTACTTTTGGAAGTGCGATCACCCAACGTACCATCACCAAAAAAATAAATATCTGCGCCAGATCCAATGGATTGAGTATCGGGAGATAACTCAGCGGCCATGGATTGCCTTGGCTAAACAAATTGGAGAAGACGGACCACAAATACAAGTAGACCACAAGCGGTAACGCCACCAACCCCATATAAACATCCTGATGTTGCCCCAGAGGCCAAACCCGGGACGTCCTGAATCGTTGTATCAACAACAACAGCACCCCCGGTATCACGCTCCAGGCCATGAGCGGCCAAGCACCTGGCCCCTGTACCCAATGTTGAATCCACCAATGACTCTCCCATGCACCCAGCAACGCCAACAGCCACCACGTCGATGCGTGTTGAAAGCGCATAACCTGCGATAACTCATCATTATCATAACGGCGCAATATCCAATACTGAATGGCAAACGCCAACGGCCAGGCAAATATGCCACCATTAATAAATAAATGATCAAAACGCACCGGCCATGATAGGGCCAACAGCAATAACACAAAAATGTAGGCCCGTGTCGGTATCCGCAGAACCTGCCAATGCACGCGACGACCGATCACTTCAAACAATATCAAAGACAGACCAATAAAGATTAACGAGACACTGGGTCGATATATACCCACCGCATGCTGGTAAATCTCATGCAGGCCTGAACCAAACCACCACAGCAGGCCCCATACACCTAAGAGGATGTGCAAGCCACACTCGTCAGGGCGTATGTCGTCACGGCGCCGGTTGAGATACCAGCCCGACAATAGACCGGCCACGGCAACAACCAAGCAACCGATATACACCCCGTTCCATACCGGAATGGTGTCCTGCAACTTTAACTGGGTCGTGAAAAATATAATCCCACCACCCAATTGGAGCAAGATACCAAATAGCCGTGGTAGCAAGCGCTGCTGACGAATACCGATCCAGATCATGGCAGCGCCTTCCAGAGCCCAGGCCGCAGAGGTCCAACGCCCATCCAGAGCCAAGGGGATAGCTACGGTGCCAAACACCACACCCAAGGCCAAAAATGACTCGGTCAAGGTACGCATTGCTGGCGAGGATTTTTTAAATAACACCCATGCCAAAGACAGGTAAAAGAATGCCAAGGCCAATGCGCTCCAGGCCAGACCGTATTCAAACTCTCTTATCAAGGGCGCCTGCAGACCAAAGGCGATCAATGGCGTGCCAAACACCAAGCTACCTTCCACCAAACCTTTGAACTCGGGTTTTTGTCGTGACGCAAACAACACCGCGATAAAGGTATAAAAGAGGAAAAATGCAACTAAAAACGGTTCAGTGGTAGTAAAGAATTCTGGGCGATAGTACTTGTAACCCCACATCGAACCAATCACAAAGGTGAAAACGAATCCTACGAGATTCAGGACACGCCAAGCCTTGAACCAGGCGATAAGCAAGATGCCCAAATTGAGTATGGCATAGAAACCAAACAGCATCACATGGCTACCGCCACCGGTAGAGGTCAGTATGGGTGCCAGAAAACCACCTGCCACACTTATTACTGCCAATGACTGGGCATTCATCAGCAACGCCATCGCTGCCGAAAATACACACAGACCCAGCATGATGCCGAAGGCCAATGATGCCGGGATCAAACTATACAGGCGCAATGCTGAAAAAACGGTGAGATACAACACACCGATACCCCCACCCTGTATGGCCAGGGCATAGCCCTGAAGACGATCACGCAAGCGCCAGCCGATGATAAGCATGGTAATGGCCCCCGCACTCACCGCCATCAAACGTAATTCGATGGGAAATGCTGCATGGTCAGCGGCATACTTGAGCAGGAATGACACTCCAAAAAAAAGTACAATGATCCCCACCCGTACCACGATATTGCCACCGGTAAAATAGCCCACAATCCATTTACGCAAACGGGATTCATCCGTGCGGGGCATCGGCAAGGTATCTAAATCATCGGATCGTGGACCAGTGGGGGCCGGGGCAACATCTTCTTGGTCGGCTGCCGCCCCGTGGTCTTCGTCGACTTGGCTTTTTAACGGGCTGGCAACCGCAGGCGATCGGTCTCCAGGTGGAGTTTCAGCTTTAAGAGCTTGGGAAGCACTTTCGGGGGTGGTCACCTGTTCTTCAGCGCTCGGTCCCTGCTCCACACCCGTCTCTTTACCCTGGAGCACTTTATCCCATAGCTTCTTCTCGAGTGATTCAACCCGGGAACGCAGCACCAACATCTGACCAAACAAAAGCCCCATCAAGCCCCCAAATAGTGCCCCTGGGAGCTTGGCGATGATCGCACCTAAAAACGCTCCAATAATGATCAATAAGTACGTCATGTCATGCCATCACCCGGGCCCTTATAGGATATAAGGCCACTTAGCCAGTTTACCGAAAAAAGTACGGAGCTTATAGTGATCGTGGGGGTATTACGGTAACAAAAGAATTGAGGGTCCCTACTGTCAACCAAAACCCTACATTCGGAGACTTTAAGATTTTTCTTATTAGGGAACCATCTGATTCAGCCATACAATAACTTAATTTCGCTTTTGGGTGAAAAACACCGATATAGTCAAAGTCTGGCTCTCGAAAAGAACAGAGTTATCAACACTACCCTGCAAGAACAGCCGTTGAAGTTATCGTTTCTTTATGCACATCCCCCTGTGAGTCTGTAAATAATAGGGACATCCGTGTCATAGCATCCCTGCTTCCAAAACTACCGTAAAGTTAGATCGTAAATGATGGGTCCGCCTTATGGTATCTACAATTTAATGCCTGTTTTTCTTTTTACGCCTACCTGTACTTAAGTAAACACGGGCGCTACCTTCTCCTCAACGTTATTGATAGTCAATGGAAAACCCTAATCCGAACGCTTTAGGCTTTATTGGCTAGGGAATTTATGACTAATTCGTCCATACATCGGCCCCGGCTTTCGCAGGGGCCAGCCGCACAAAGCTAAGAACCTAAATCCAGGAAAAGGATGACAATGGGTAGGTCTGAGTCCCGGCTTGTGCCGGGATGACGGTGATATCGGGCTTAAAGATAAGTACCATTCCTCCCTGGCTCTTTTCTTCCCCGATTTTTCCAGGCAAACTCCAGGGGGACATACCCCTTGGGCTCGCCGTACTTTAGCAAAAGCATTATGCACCGGAGGTGACTTCATGCCTCCTTGTAAGGCAAAAGGATTCTCAATTAACAAAAGTGTCCATATGCCAATCTCGATAAACATTAAGTTACGGTTGATATGAAATTCCAGATTTCTATCATTGTCCCAACCTATAACGAATGCCCCAACATTGAGACATTCGTAACAGAATTGTTTGAAACCCTCAGGCCGTATCGGGATATCGATGCTGAATTGATTGTGGTCGATGATAACTCGCCGGACGGGACAGCGGCGGCGGCCCGCGCCATGGCCAATGACTATCCCGTCAAGGTCATTTGCCGATCTGGAAAACTGGGCCTCGGGTCAGCCGTGATGGAGGGTTTTGCGGCATCAAAACGACCCCTGGTGGCGGTAATGGATGGAGACCTCAGTCACGACCCCGCCGTGTTGCCACGAATGATACGCGCCTTGGCCGACAACGATCTCGCGGTGGGTAGCCGTTTTGGTGAGCAAAGCCGGGTCGAGCAATGGACCTTTGGCCGCAAGTGGTTATCTTTGGCCGGTGTGGCCGCAGCCCGCCGCTTGACTGGTCTGCAAGACCCCTTATCCGGTTATTTTTGCTTGCGCCAATCTGTGTTAGCTTCCATGCTGCATACCCTGGTCTCACCCGGTTACAAAATACTCTTGGAGATTATGATGAGCAAAGGGGTGCGCACTCACCAGTCATTTGATTACATATTTCGCCAACGGCAGTTCAGCACCAGTAAGCTAAACTTCCGGGAATATATACTCTTTATAAATCAACTAATGGTTTTTGGATTCAGAAAATTTGTGCGTCAGCAGTCCGGACGAACTGTTACCCGTTCGGGGAAGAATTAATACCTATGGGCTCTTTTATTAACAGACTAAACATCGCGCGGGACTTTCTCGGCGGCCGGGAACGTTCCGCCGGGGCGCCCTTGGAATTGTCAATCGAGCTAACCAGCGAATGCAATCTGGTATGTTGTATGTGTCCGCGTGATGACAATGCGAAACGCGGCCTGGGTTATATGACATTTGACACCTTTCGCCGAATTATTGATGAAACTGCGACGGGTCTCGAATTTGCCTACCTGCACCTGGCCGGTGAACCTTTGCTGCATCCGGAGTTTGAACGCTTTATCGACTACGCTGCAGAACAAGGGGTCCACACCGGCATATCGACTAATGGCACCATTCTAAGCAAGCGGCGTGCGAAACGACTACTGGCTTCGTCCCTGGACACCCTGATTATTTCTATCGACGGCACGGACGCGGAAACCTACAAACGTATACGCGGAGCGAATAGCTTCAACAAAGTGGTGCGCAACACAGAAGGGTTTTTAGACCTGAAAGAGGAGGCGGGCAAGGGGCCTTTTGTCGTCATTCAAATGATCTGCATGGAAGAAAATCACCGACAGGCGAAAGATTTCTGTCGGCGCTGGAAACGAGCTGGCGTGAATGCGGTGCGGCTCAAGCGATTTTTTAATTTCGCCGGTCAAGTGGCGGATATGAGTCCGGAAATCAACGACAAAATGGCTGTAAACAATAAGCCCCCAAAGCCGTGCATGCTCCCGTGGCGGCAATTAGCCTTTTATTATGATGGCACCGCTGTAGCTTGCTGTCATGACTTTCTGCATGAGACCGAACTGGGCAATATCCACCAGCACTCGCTGGAAGAGATCTGGAACAGTACTGCCATGCGAGAGGTCCGACGCTGCCATGTGGAGGGCCGAAAGGACGATATAGACCTCTGCGCCGGTTGTAACCAACCGGAGATATCCCTGATCCAGCTAATGGGCCTGACCCTGATGAACGGACGGCTGGCGAAGCGCAGTCTTATCACCGCTGAACGGATCGCCAATCGTTTGGGCTTGGGCCCCTTGTATTGAGCACTCTAGCCGATCAATTCTTGGGCACTTCTATTAATTAGTAATTCCTTCTACCCTGCAATGAGCATTAACAAAGAGCCCCTTTAAGGTGGAGGGCTTCCATGCTTAACAAGACCCCGGCTAACAAATCACCTTAAAACTGGCCTTTCTCACCAGTTTTCGATCGACGCGGAATTTCACCGTCCACTTGCCGATAAAGGCCTCCATGCCGGAAGCGGAGTTGCCCATAAAGACCCGGTCGATTACAGAGTCTTTCGGTCTTATCAAACGCAACCAAGCCCATATTCGATGATCATCCTGGAATACCTGGAAGGGAAACCGGGTTCGCTCCCGGCGTTTACCACTGGGGTCGATCCACCAGATATCCACCCGATGCTTGCCCCGTTCCAGACCGCGGATCTCCAACACCCCATAGACCTTACCCGAACACCCAAAGGACGATGTGGGCTTCTTTTGCGGCGTACCATTAATCTCTTCGGCGGTAAAGTAAACAGAGTAACGAGGACCCTTAACCGCCTGAGCACTCGTAGCCAATAGGGCCAATAATAGACACATAACACTTGCTGCAAAAAAACCACGCATAGTTTCACTCACCTTTCTGTTGGTTCCAAAAACGCCCCTGGGCCATCAATTTATCCGCAGCGCCCACCGCCACTCCGGTCGCAAACGAGAGCATACCACCCCTGCGCACCTTACCCTGACTGAAATGAGTGTCACGCAAGTAGTTTTGCAGGACCGGGGCATCAGTCGTATAGTACCGGGTTCAGCGTTTTTTTGAGGCCTCTATGCAAACCATCCATATTCGCGGTGCGCGAACCCATAATCTGCAGAATATCGACGTTGACCTGCCCCGGGACAAGCTCATCGTCATCACCGGTCTATCCGGGTCCGGCAAGTCTTCCCTGGCCTTCGACACCATCTACGCCGAGGGCCAACGCCGTTACGTCGAATCTCTATCGGCCTATGCCCGGCAGTTCCTGTCGCTGATGGAAAAACCCGACGTGGACCTCATTGAGGGCCTGTCACCGGCCATCTCCATTGAGCAGAAGGCCACCTCCCACAATCCCCGCTCTACCGTGGGCACGGTGACCGAGATCTATGATTACCTGCGCCTGCTTTTTGCCAGGGTGGGAGATCCGAAATGCCCGGACCACAACATCACACTGGAGGCGCAGACGGTAAGCCAAATGGTGGATCAGGTCCTGGCCCTGGAAGAAGGCACACGCATCCTTTTGTTGGCACCTATGGTGCAGGATCGTAAAGGCGAACACCAGCATATTATCGAACAGTTACGCAGTCAGGGTTATGTGCGTGCCCGTATCGACGGCATCGTCGTGGAGTTGGACGACGCCCCGGCACTCAAAAAGAATATTAAACACACCATCGAGGTGGTGGTCGATCGCCTGGTGGTACGCGCGGAACAGCAACAACGCCTGGCAGAGTCCTTTGAAACCGCCCTGGCCATCGCCGACAACGTGGCGCGGGTCGTGACCCTGCCGGGTGATGGGAGTAACAGCGGCCAATCTGAAGAGATTATTTTTTCCGCCAAATACGCCTGCCCCCACTGCGGCTACAGCCTGCAAGAACTGGAACCGCGACTATTTTCATTCAATAACCCCGCCGGGGCCTGTCCAGACTGTGATGGCCTGGGCATACGCCAGTTCTTCGACCCGAGCCGGGTGATACGCGATCCTTCCTTGAGTCTGCCTGCCGGCGCCATAAGCGGCTGGGATCGGCGTAATGCCTTTTATTTTCACATGCTCGAATGCCTCGCCGATCACTACAACTTCAATATCGACAAGCCCTTTGAAAAACTTCCCCAGGGTACACGCGATATGATCCTCCACGGCAGCGGGGATGAAATTATCAAGTTCACCTATCTGGGCAAAAAACATTGGGGGCCACGCAAACACGCCTTCGAGGGCGTGATCCCAAACATGCAACGCCGCTACCGGGAGACCGAATCCCAATCAGTGCGCGATGAACTGGTCAAGTACATCAACACACAACAGTGCCAGACTTGCGGCGGCAGTCGCCTGCGCACTGAATCCCGTCATGTGTTCGTGACCGATAAGGCCATACACGACATCACCCACATGCCCATCGCCAGCGCCCAGGAATTTTTTAACAAGCTTGAATTCAGCGGAGCCCGGGGTGAGATCGCAGAAAAAATTATCAAGGAAGTTGGCCAACGCCTGGGGTTTCTGGTCAACGTGGGACTGGACTATCTCACCCTGGAACGCTCCGCCGAGACCTTGTCCGGCGGCGAGGCCCAACGCATCCGCCTGGCCTCACAGATCGGCGCCGGTCTGGTGGGGGTAATGTATGTTTTGGATGAACCCTCCATCGGCCTGCATCAACGGGACAATGGGCGGCTGTTGGACACGCTGATCCATTTACGGGATATAGGTAACACCGTCATCGTGGTAGAACATGACGAAGAGGCGATCCGCACCGCCGATTTTGTCCTGGACCTGGGTCCCGGCGCCGGTGTGCATGGTGGCCGGGTGGTGGCCCAGGGTTCCGCCAGTGACATCGAGCAATCCGGTGAATCGGTCACCGGTCAATTCCTCAGCGGTCGACGGCAGATTGCCATCCCCAAGACCCGCACCCCGGTCATTAAGGATAAATATCTGTCTGTCATCGGCGCCTGCGGACACAATTTAAAAAATATTGATGTCCATATTCCAGTTGGTCTGCTGACCTGTGTCACCGGCGTATCCGGCTCCGGAAAATCAACGCTCATTAACGACACCGTCTATGCCGCAGCGGCGAAACATATCTACCGCAGCAATACCGACCCGGCGCCGCACAAAAGGATTGACGGCCTGGAGCATTTCGACAAGACCATCGATATCGATCAAAGCCCTATCGGCCGCACCCCCCGATCTAACCCGGCCACCTATACCGGCCTGTTTACCCCCATGCGTGAACTCTTTTCTGGAACACCCATGGCACGGGAACGGGGCTACAAGCCCGGTCGCTTTTCCTTTAACGTGCGCGGTGGCCGTTGCGAGGCCTGCCAGGGTGACGGCCTGATTAAAGTTGAGATGCACTTCTTACCCGACATCTATGTGCCCTGCGATGACTGCCAGGGGGCGCGTTACAACCGTGAGACCCTGGAGGTCCAATACAAAGGCAAGAATATCCGCCAAGTGTTGGACATGACCATCGAAGAGGCCCAACAATTTTTTAGCGCGGTGCCAGTCATTAAACGCAAGCTCGATACCCTCCTGGACGTAGGCCTGTCCTACATCAAGCTTGGCCAAAGCGCAGTGACCCTGTCCGGCGGCGAAGCCCAAAGGATCAAGTTGGCCCGGGAACTC
Source organism: Acidiferrobacteraceae bacterium (assembly GCA_011052015.1). Taxonomy (GTDB): domain Bacteria; phylum Pseudomonadota; class Gammaproteobacteria; order HyVt-429; family HyVt-429; genus HyVt-429. The sequence goes on from DRJZ01000028.1 coordinate 14,156, forward strand.
TCCAAGCGCGACACCGGACAAACGCTGTATATTCTGGATGAACCCACCACCGGGCTGCACTTCCACGACATCGAACAACTGTTGAACGTGCTCCACCGCCTGCGGGATCACGGCAATACGGTGGTGGTGATCGAACACAATCTGGATGTGATCAAGACCGCAGACTGGATCATCGACATGGGTCCGGAGGGTGGTGACGGCGGTGGCAGCGTAGTGGTCAGCGACACTCCAGAGGGCGTCGCCGCCTTCCCTGCTTCCTATACCGGTCTTTACCTCAAACCCCTACTCGACCGTAACTCGTCCTTGCAACGTAAGACGGGTTGAAGTGGATTGATGTCGGCTAAGGCGCAGAAAAAAAGGGGTAAAGACGAATGGCACTTGCTTCCCTCATCCTAACCTTCTCCCGGAGGGAGAAGGGATTATCAATTAGTAAAAGTGCCTTTAAGTAAGTGCCATTCGGGTAAAGACCAAAACACTCGAATCGAAAATTATTCTACATCTTACATCTATAGCTCAAGACTCGACAGA
>DRJZ01000029.1 GCA_011052015.1 Acidiferrobacteraceae bacterium
CCGGGCAGGAAGACACAAATCAACATCCTGGGTGAAATCAGCCTTTTCAATATGGAATCTGGCCTCGATGGTCATGTCTGGAAAGACCTGAAACGCCGGTCGATGGCGTATACAACCATCAGCATGAGGAAAGACGCCAATAACAGACCACCTGACAGCCAGTGGGCATGAACGTATTCCAGCCCTTCAACGTGGTCATAGATAGCAATCGACAAGACCTGCGTTTCGCCGGGGATGTTACCACCTATCATCAGCACCACACCGAATTCGCCCACCGTATGGGCAAACCCCAGTACCACTGCGGTAAGAAAACCATGGCGGGCCAACGGAACGGCAATGGTAAAAAATCGATCCAGTGGTGATGCGCGCAGGGTGGCGGCCACCTCCAGCGGGCGACGACCGACGGTAGCAAAGGCATTTTGCAGTGGTTGGATCACAAAGGGCATCGAATAGATGACCGAGCCGATAACCAGGCCAGTAAAGGTGAAGGCCAGCGGTCGCCCACCCAGCGATTCCATCAACCTTCCCAGTGGGCCATGAGGGCCAAGCGCAATCAGCAGATAGAAGCCCAGCACGGTAGGCGGTAATACCAGCGGCAGGGCAATCACCGCTTCCAGTAGAAACTTGAAACGCCACCGGGTGCGCACCATCCACCGGCAAGAGGTGTTCCCAGTAACAGCAGGATCAGCGTGGTGAGCGACGCCATTTTCAGGGTAATCGCCAGGGCGGTGAAATCGGATTCACTGAGTATCATGGTATATCGTACCCGTATTCACGGATGATTTTCAGTGCCTCATCACTGCGCACAAAGGACAAAAAATCACGGGCAGCTTCGTTGTTTTTCAGCAATACGGCCTGTTGTTCAATGGGGGTGTAAAGCGTCTGTGGTATCTTCCATAATGAGCCTTCGACCGGCCGGTCCGGACGATTCACCTGCGAATAGGCCACGAAGCCCAGTTCGGCATTACCGCTATTGACGAACTGGAAGGTCTGGCCGATATTCTCGCCGCGGACGAGACGCCCGCCTAGTTGACCCCATAGTCCGAGTGCCTGCAATACCTCACGGGCCGCCTTGCCGTAGGGAGCGAGCCCGGGGTTGGCAATGGCCAGGTGACGAAATTCACCGGGTTTCAGAATGCTGCCTTTTTTGTCTACATAACCCGCCCTGGGACTCCACAGAACCAGCTTGCCCACAGCATAGGTGAAGCGACTGCCAGGCAGGGCCAGACCTTCTTCTTCCAGTAGCTTCGGTCGACGAACGTCGGCGGCAAAGAAGGCATCATAGGGTGCACCATTCCTGATCTGTGCGTAGTGCTTGCCAGTAGAGCCAAAGATCAGCGTCACTTTTTGCCCCGAGTTTGCCTCGTAACGCCGGGCAATGGTTGTAATGGCATTCGTGAAGTTACTCGCCACCGCTATCCGTATCTCTTCAGCACTTGATTGCCCGGGGACGAGTATCATTGTGGCTGCTGAAATCAGCATGTAAAACAATGTATGTATTCTCATGTTTGATATCTATGTAAGAAAAGATAGATATTATCAAGGCCTCATGCGATAGATCACAGGATCTAAAGTTATGCTTGAAGTCTTTTGTTACAGTTAACGACTAAATAACTTGCGAATATTTCAGTGGCTGGCCTTCTCTAACGGAAATATTTTCCAGGCTGGAAGATCATGTCCGTTAAGAGTTTTTGTCTGTTTTCAAGATAAATCGTTAAGGGGGACGGAGGGGAATCACCAAACCCTATCGAAAACAGGACTTGGCGCGATATCTGCGTCGCGCCCTAAACTGAAAGCCCTGCGTTTCCCCGGCAAGACCGATGCCAGGTGACGCACTTGCTAATAAGTTCATTAGTTGCCCGACACCCTTCATCAGCGGGTGTTGGCAGCATGGACGCTGCCATCAAGCACAGGGACGGTCGCTCTCGCACGTCCTGTGCTTCGCGGCACTAGGGCGTCCTGCCCGTCGTATTTACCGCGTCCCATTGATGAAGGGTGTCGGGTAACTTTTGTTTTCCTTAGTATGAATTGGGCAACAACGACTCGGTTCTGAATAAATCATCCAGGGTCTCACGGCGACGCACTACGTGGTACTCATCTCCATCCACCAACACCTCCGGGGCTCGGGGCCGACTGTTGTAGTTAGAGCTCATGCTGGCGCCATAGGCCCCCGCCGAACGCACCGCCAACAGGTCACCGGCCTGAATATTGAGTTGGCGGTCTTTACCCAAAAAATCTCCAGTCTCACACACCGGGCCTACTACGTCATAGGGGCGGGTCTCACCCTCAACCCGGGGACACACCGCAACGATGTCTTGCCAGGCCTGGTACAGGGCCGGGCGCATGAGGTCGTTCATGGCCCCATCCACCACTGCAAAATTCTTTTCCGGTGCCTGTTTGATATATTCCACCCGGGTCAGCATGACCCCGGCATTACCGGCAATGGCACGACCCGGTTCGATCAGGATGCGTTGAGCCACACCGCGCTCCTTTACACAAGCCACGATGGCATCGGCATAGTCTGCCGGTTCTGGGGGGGCCTCATCCCGGTAACGAATCCCCAGACCACCGCCCAGGTCCAGATGGTCGAGTTCAATACCGCCGCTGGACAATTCATCCACCAACTGCAACACCCGCTCCAGGGCATCTAAAAAGGGTGCGATCTCGGTGAGTTGGGAGCCGATATGGCAATCCACCCCGATTACTTTGATATTGGACATGGCCGCAGCACGACCATAGACTTCCCGAGCCCGATTGATAGGGATGCCGAACTTATTTTCCCTTAAACCAGTGGCGATGTAGGGGTGAGTCTTGGCATCCACATCCGGATTGACCCGCAGAGACATTGGGGCACTGACGCCTTGTGCTGCCGCCAGTCGATTGAGGCGTTCCAGCTCGGCCTCCGATTCCACATTGAAGCACATGACCCCGGCCGCCAGGGCTCCGAGAATATCGGCCTCGGATTTGCCCACACCGGAGAACACCACCTTGGCCATGTCCCCGCCGGCTCGGCGTACCCGTTCCAACTCACCCAGGGAGACGATATCGAAACCCGAGCCCAGCCGGGCAAACAGATTGAGTACCGCCAGATTGGAATTGGCCTTAGCGGCGTAACAGACTAGATGATCGAGACCCAGAAAGGCACGATCAAAGGCGTGCCAGTGCCGCTCCAGGGTGGCCCGGGAGTAGACGTAGCAGGGCGTTCCGACCTGCTCGGCAACATGCGACAAGGGGACATCCTCGACATAAAGCCGACCGTCCCGGTAGGTAAAGTGGTCCATTATCCTTAAAAGAAATCAATCGCGTCAGCTTTTCTTTTCTTTGGCCTGTTCGGCCTTGGAACCGTCTGGCAGATACAATGGCCCCTTATGGCCACAGCCCGCCAATAACGCCGTAGCCAGTAAGACTCCAGCCATCAGTAAAGTAAAAAATCTATTATGTATCCGATTCATGGTTTGCTCCAGATATGCCAAAATCAACAGCCAGTAGCATAACCTTTATTGACGGGACAGAAAACATCAATGAACGATTCTGAATTCCACGAGAATGTGAACCAGACCATGGCCCGGATCGAGGCTGCCATCGAGGCTGCCGTTGATTCCAGCGGCGCCGACATCGATTATGAAACCGTGAGCGAAATCCTGACTCTGGAATTCGAAAACGGCAATAAGATTATTATCAATAAACAGGCCGCCGCCCATCAAATATGGGTGGCCGACAAAAGCGGGGGGTTTCACTTTGACTACGATGAAGATCGCGGCCAGTGGCTAAATGACCGTAGTGGCGCCGAGTTGCTCAGCGAGCTTTCACGCTTTGCCAGCGTACAGGCGGGCCAGGCAATCGATCTGAAAAAGTAGCCTCTCACCCCGAAGAATCTGCGGGTCATTCAAGGAAATAATGGGCTTTTTTACTTACTCCCATTCACCCTCTTTGGGGAAGAATTTGGCGGGCTCACCACATTTGGGGCACTCAATGTTACGGGTTTCGATGTCGAGAATATGGATATCCGGATGATAGCAATAACTACAGCGGGGCTCCTGGCCCTCAACCTTCCAGGCACTGCCTACGGATTTACATAAATAACAGTGATATAGCACCAAGGCGTGACCGGCCTGGCGTCCGCTACCAATACCCATCTGTGCTTCCTCATAGCCACAGGCGCTACATCGATAGCCTAGATAGCTACCCATCGAGCCTTTGCCGCGCCCGGACAATGGCCAGACGCACCTGCTCCGGCGCCGTGCCGCCCAGATGGTTGCGGGCCACCACCGAACCCTCCAGGGTCAGGATCTCGAATACATCCTGTTCGATGTCCTTTGCAAACTGCTGCAACTCGACAAGGCTCATTTCGGACAAGTCCTTGCCACTGTCGATACCGGCACGCACCGCCTTGCCAACGATCTCATGGGCATCCCTGAACGCCACGCCCTTTTTTACCAAATAATCGGCAAGATCGGTGGCCGTAGAGTATCCTCGCCGTGCCGCTGCATAGAGCTGGTCACGCTTAATGGTCATGGTCGGCATCATGCCGGTAAAAACCTTCACGCAGGCCAGCACGCTGTCCAGGGTATCAAACAAGGGTTCCTTGTCTTCCTGGTTATCCCGATTGTAGGCCAGGGGCTGAGCCTTCATCAGCATGAGCAACGCCATCAAATTTCCACAAACCCGCCCGGTCTTACCCCTTACCAATTCCGCCACATCAGGGTTTTTCTTTTGCGGCATAATACTGGAACCCGTGCAAAAACCATCCCCCAACTCGATAAATTCAAATTGGGCCGACGACCATAACACCAGCTCTTCGGCAATACGCGACAGATGCACCATGACCAGGGCGGCGGCGGCATTGAACTCAATCAGAAAGTCCCGATCCGACACCGCATCCAAAGAGTTCTCGGTAGGGCCATCAAACCCCAATGCCTTGGCAGTGAAGGCCCGATCAATGGGGTAGGTGGTGCCTGCCAGTGCCGCCGAACCCAATGGCATGACATTCATCCGTTTGCGGCAATCCGACAGCCGTGCCCGATCGCGAAACAACATCTCGACCCAGGCCAAAATATGATGGCCCAAAATCACCGGTTGGGCAATCTGCATATGGGTGAAACCCGGCATAATGGTGTCGGTCTCAGCCGCTGCCAAGTCTATTAAAACACCCTGAAGCGCTACCATTGCCTGATTGAGCTGATCTATACCCTCGCGCAAATATAACCGCACATCGGTAGCCACCTGGTCATTCCGGGACCGGCCGGTATGCAATTTCTTGCCCACTTCACCCACTTCGCTTACCAGGCGCGCCTCAATATTCATATGCACGTCTTCCAGGGCCTCATCCCATTCAAACTCACCGGCCTCTATCTGCGTCTTGATGGCCTCAAGACCGGCGACAATGGTGTCCCGTTCCTGTTCCGTCACCACACCAACATGGGCCAACATCCGCACATGGGCGATGGAACCGGCTATATCAACCCTGTATAAACGCCGATCAAACCCCACCGAGGCACTGAAGGCCTCGACCAGACTATCGGTTTCGACGTCAAAGCGCCCACCCCATGGTTTCTTGGTTGTCATGGCGCGGAGTATACCCGAAGCCTGCTTAAAATCCCGGCAAATCCAGCGTCCTTGGCATCGCCCACCTATATCCCTTGACAAAGACCACGCCAGATTTGCAGGATAGGTTAGAGTAGACGCCATGAGAAACACTTGAGACTAGGCCCATTGATTCTGCATAAAACTTGAAATGGATAACAATAGCAAAGAAGAGTGCATACCAGACATGGGTTCTGGCTATGCCGCTCGTACCATATTGTCCATAGCCCTGTTTGTGACCGTGATTGTTGCTTTAAGCCGCAACACCGGGCTGGAAATGTCCGCCGTCCAGGACCTGTTGCTATTTGGCGGCTATATCCTGGCCATTGCCCTGACCTGTATTGTCTTGCTCAAAATTGGCGCGCCGATTTTACGCCGGATGACCCCCCAGGCCAGCGCCCTGTTTACTGCAATTCTATTTATGATCTCAGCCATTGCGGTTACTGAGGCCATGCACTTTGGACTCCATTTCCTGGGCATAATCAAGAACCTATGGCCCGACTGGCACTGGCCTCTGCTCATTCGTGGTCTGGTGGTGACCGGTCTTTGTGCCCTGGTGTTCAATCACTACATGAAGGCTCACCAAAAATTACAGCAAGAATCAATGACTACCCATAGCGCCAAACTACAGGCCTTGCAATCCCGTATTCGTCCGCATTTCTTGTTCAACAGCATGAATAGCATTGCCGGCTTGCTGAAAAGCGACCCGGACCGGGCTGACCGTGCCCTGCAAGATCTGGCCGAGGTATTTCGGGTATTACTGGCCGATGCCCGTAAGCTGGTGCCCATCACTGTAGAGATGGAAATTTCCCGTCAGTACCTCGATATCGAGAAGATTCGACTGGGTGATCGTTTGGATTACAAATGGAGCAACTCCAACGTACCGCGTTCCGCTCTAATCCCTTCCCTAACCTTGCAGCCACTTTTGGAAAATGCCATTTACCATGGCGTTGAGGCATGCTTTGCCGGAGGCGTCATCAATATTGAATTGTGGGCGGAAGAAGAAGTGCTGAATATTCTCATTAGTAACCCCCTCCCAGAAGTGACTGTCAAAAACAAACACCGTAAGGGTAACCAGATTGCGCTGGACAATATTCGTCAGCGCCTGGCACAACATTTCGGAGACAAAGCAGAACTACAAAGTTTCGAAAAAACCGGAACTTACTTTGTCAAAGTTAGCATCCCGGTTCTACGCGGTTAATCAGGTCAGATTCGATCATGCCAACACGTCGATTTGAAGATAAAACTTTCCGAGACAATAGCGGTGGCTTCCTACCGGATTTTTGCAGGGGCGAAACCACCATTAACGTTGTTATCATCGCCCAACTTCTGGCCATTATAGTCACCCTTGTCAGCCAACGACTGTCTGCCAATGTATTCAAAGATCTGCTGATTATCTCATTATTTGTTCAGTGGGTGGCGCTCTCCACCACGGCGGCACTGTGCATCTCTCGTCCCTACCTAGAGAAACTTCCCTCTGGCCGGGCATTGATGATGGCCTACCTTGTTATGCTAACGGTGGCCTTGTTAATCAGCGAATTAATGGTCTGGGTAATGTGGGGTGCGGGTTGGATAGCATCGGCACGGCCAGAGTGGTACCTCTATTATCATGTGCAGAACTTTACTATCGCCGCCATCGTCGATGCATTGGCATTACGTTATTTTCTCGCCAGACACCAATTCAAACAAAGCGCCCATACCGAAGAACGGACGCGCATGGAGTTACTCAAATATCGCATCAGACCCCATTTTTTATTCAACAGCATGAACATCATCGCCAGTCTGACTCAACACGCTCCAGACAAGGCCGAGGCCGCCATCGAAGACATGGCCGATTTGTTTCGCTTGATGTTAGATGAATCCAAAAATCTTGTTCCCTTGGTCACTGAGGTTGCCGTTGCCAAGAAGTATCTGGCCCTCGAAAAGTTACGCCTTGAAAACCGTCTCTCTGTAAACTGGCAGGTGGGTGATATACCGCGTACTGCTAAGCTACCGGTGCTAATGCTACAATTATTGCTTGAGAATGCCATTCAATTCGGCATAGAGACCCTGTCTGGAGGTGGCGAGATCACCATAAAATTGGACCTGCAAGATGACCTGCTCCAGGTTAACATCAGCAACCCAATAAGCCAGGATCAGGAAAGCGCCGACCACCAAGACGACAATGCCGCCTTGGATAATATCCGCTTGCGCCTGAGCGGTCATTACGGCACCAATGGATCACTTGGTACGAAAAAAGAGAATGGGCTTTTTACCGTGACCGTGACCCTACCCGCATTTGGAGGAGCGGAATGAAAATATTAATTGTCGATGACGAAAAACTTGCCCGCGTCCGGCTCCGCGAGTTGATACAAAAAATTGGGGGGCACAATGTTGTAGGCGAAGCCATCAATGGCAGCGATGCCATTGAGAAGACTATGAAGTATGCCCCCAATGTCCTGCTCATGGATATTCGCATGCCGGTGATGGATGGCCTGGAGGCCTCCATGCATCTGGCCTCCATGGAGTCACCGCCCAGCATCATTTTTACCACCGCTTATGATGAACATGCCCTGGAGGCCTTTGAGGTCAACGCCGTCGACTACCTGCTCAAGCCCATTCGCAAAGAGCGCCTGGCCATGGCCCTGGACAAGGTACACAGACTGACACTCACCCAACTCAGAGAAGTCAATCGTGCCCAGGAAGAACCCTCATCGCGCAGCCACATCAGCGTCCATCTACGCGGCCGAATCAATCTTATCCCGGTACAGGACATCATCTACTTTCAGGCAGACGCCAAGTACGTCACGGTACGCACCGCCACTGAGCAACATCTGATTGAAGACTCGCTAGTAAGCCTGGAAGAAGAGTTTGAAGATATGTTTCTGCGCATTCACCGCAATGCCCTGGCCGCTACGGCCTATATACGCGGCATCGAAAAACACCCCTCCGGGCGCTGGCAGGTCTTGTTTCAACACATAGATGACCGCCTGGACGTCAGCCGCCGCCACACTGCGGGTGTGCGGCGCTGGGTGAAACGTTGAACACAGTGACGAGTGACGAGAATTATTAATGTAGATTGGCATTTGTGCCACACATTATTATTTTAATTCTCGTATCTTTTCTCTTCTATCTATAGGCCAGTGCCTTCAGAGCGGCCAGGGATTCGTCGATCTTGCTATCTAAGTAATAGCCATAGAAATGTTCATTGCTATAGCCGATCAGTTCTGAGGCCAATTCCTTGCCGCCGGGTCCATAAAACTTGATCGTTGGCACCAGTGACACCCCTTGGGCATCGGCAAACTCGGTGTGTTGTTGTTTTTGGCCGTTGAATCCCACCACCTCATCAGAACCCTCTATATCGACGATGCGGATGATAACCTTATTTTCATATTCCACATCCCCCACCATCGGAATCATGTAATCTTCTCGCACCACCTCGCAGTACGAACATGAATCCGAGCTAAACATCACCATAATGACCACACCCCGATCTTGAGCATCACTGGCATCTTGTTGAAAATCTTCCGCCATGGGCAGTTCACCGGCCGGGGCCGGTAGCGGCAGCAACCATGCCGATAAAAATATCAAAAGTGGGAGGATTAAATTTTTCATGAGTTTTAGGGTATATCCGATAAAAATCATATGGGCTAAGTTTCCCGGTGGTGCTGGAAATTCCGGGGCCAAAAAGCCAGAATAGTAAAAAATAGGGTCAGAGTCGATATTCTCGTCACGCTGCAATGGAAATTTGATTAAATTCCCGAAAAATAGATTCTGGCCCGTTTTCAGTTTTTGAGCCCAGACCCGGGGGATGGTTCCCCCCATCACCCTACCTTCATCGGGGATTATTCTTTTGACAAGCATACGTATTGGTACTCGCAAAAGCCCACTGGCCTTGTGGCAAGCCGAAGATGTACGCCACCGCCTGCTTCAAACCCATCCTGACATTGAAGTCGAGCTAGTGACTATGACCACCCAGGGGGACAAGATTCTCGACACCCCTCTGGCCAAAGTGGGAGGCAAGGGCCTGTTCGTAAAGGAACTGGAAAATGCCCTGCTCGAAGGCCGCACCGATATCGCGGTGCATTCCATGAAGGACGTCACCGTGGATTTACCACCCGGCCTGCATATCCCGGTGATCTGTGAACGAGAGGAGCCCCGCGATGCCTTTGTCTCCAATCAATACGCCGACATCCACTCTCTCCCCAGCGGGGCCAAGCTCGGCACCTCGAGCCTGCGCCGCCAATGTCAGTTGGCTCAACAACTCCCCCATCTGGACATCATCAGCCTGCGCGGTAACGTGAATACGCGACTGGCAAAGCTGGATGCCGGTGAGTTTGACGCCATCATCCTCGCCACCGCCGGACTCAAGCGACTCGGATTTGATTCCCGTATCACCCAGATCCTGCCCATCGAGGTCTGTCTGCCGGCAGTGGGGCAAGGCGCGGTCGGCATTGAGTGCCGCCAGGACGATGAGGACACCCACAGCATCATTGCCAGCCTCAACCACACCCCTACTCAGCAACGGGTCGCCGCAGAACGGGCCATGAACAAGGCCCTCAACGGCGGCTGCCAGGTGCCCATCGCCGGCTATGCCGAACTCAAAGACCAACAATTGATGATTCGTGGGCTGGTAGGCCAACCGGACGGTAGCCAGATGCTCAAGAAACACCTCAGCGGCCATGTCAACGACGCAGAACAATTGGGAACCCAATTGGCGAACGCGCTGTTATCCATGGGGGCCGGTAAGATACTCGAACAAGTCTATGCCAATGCCTGATCTGGAAAATTGCTGGGTGGTGGTAACCCGCCCAAGCCATCAGGCAGCAAAGCTTAGTAATAGTATTGCCTCTCAGGGCGGTCATCCCATACCCTTTCCCGTTCTCGAGATTACAGAATTGCCTCAACCGGCTGGCGCCGAAAACCTCATCAAGGGCCTGAACCGGTATCAGCTTGCGATCTTCATTAGCGCCAATGCAGTCAACCAGGGACTCGCCCTGGTCAACAGCCACGGCCACTGGCCCAGCCAATTACCGGTAGCGGCAATAGGCCGGGCCACAACGTCGGCGCTACGGGGCGCAGGATTCGATGCGGTGTTGGCCCCCCGCGAACGCTTCGACAGCGAGGGCCTACTGGACCTTGCCGCACTGCATGATGTGTCCGGACAAAATATTGTCATCTTCCGTGGCCAAGGAGGCCGGACAAAGCTCGGTGACAGCTTGAGACAACGCGGCGCTAAGGTAGACTATCTGGAATGTTACCGCCGGACCCGGCCCCAGATCGACCCTTCCATCCTGCACGATCACTGGCGTGACCGGCAATTGGATATCATCACCATAACCAGTGCAGAGGGCCTGCAAAACCTCTACGATATAGTGGGTCCCGATGGCCGCGATCATCTGTTGTCCACGCCCTTGGTGGTGTGTCATCCTAGACTGGTCCCGGCTGCCCATAAGCTTGGTTGGCAGGCTGCAATTCTGGTGGCCAAAAAGAACGATGATGACGGTCTGGTGGAGGCGATGATCCGGGCTTGGCGAAGATAAATAACCCCGCCATAAGCAAACGGGATATTAACCAAAAAGATAGCCTGAACCGTCAAGATGCCAAGCACACCAACGTATTAAAAAATATATTTTTCTGGCGTTCTTGGCATCTTGGCGGTTCAATAGCAGTTACAGCAAGACCCAACTATGAATACGCGCAAACTATACCCAGGTGCACCATGACCGACAAGACACAAACAACAGACCCTAAACCGGCCACGGCCAAACCCGCCAAGACCAAAAAGCACAAGGTCAAAAAGCCCGCCACCGGCCGCGGCATCGCCTGGTTTGCATTGCTCATCGGCCTGGGGGCCGTTAGCGCCTCGGCCTATCTGTGGTATCGCATACTGGTGGTGGATAAGCTGCTGGACGCGAGGCTCACGGAGCGCACCACCCAG
>DRJZ01000030.1 GCA_011052015.1 Acidiferrobacteraceae bacterium
AGTTGGCCCTTTTTCTTGACCAATCTATATATTGGGATAAAATAGTATAGATCCCCCCATATATAGGGGTAGCGGTGGGACCACCGCCTGATTTGCCTCAAGTAAGCAGCACCTTGGCCGACTATGCATATCAGTGGGGTACATAACCTCGAAAGTACAGGAGGACACATGAAATCAATACGCATGAACCTGTTGATGTTTGTGATTGGATTGTTATTGACCGTGGGGGCATTCTCAGTGGCCCGAGCCGATCTACCTCAGCTTCCAGGTGGTATTCTGGACGATGCCACCGTAGGTTGCGATTAAACCCTTAGCCCGCAGGGTCGGCTCCGCCCTTTCACTGGGCGACGACTTCCTGACAGGATGTCAAAGTGTCGGCGCGACACGCTAGGCTCCGGTCCGGTGCCGTATCCCGCTCTAACAGGGTAATAGCATTAAAAAACTGTGCCCAAAATGGTAAAAACACTGGATTCCGGCCTTCGCCAGAATAACGGGTAGCACAGGTTTCATGTTTTTCGCTAAGTAAGCGTCTTTATAGATCTACCCCATTTTTTAGTTTCCCTTGGCATTTCCCAGCCCGCTTGTTGGCCACGCTTGGGTCGGGGGCGGTTCTGGTATCATCCGTCCCATGGATGTCTCCCACCTGATCGACCCCTTGAATGATGCCCAACGTCAGGCCGTCAGCGCCACTACCGGTCCCCTGCTGATACTGGCGGGGGCCGGCAGCGGTAAGACCCGGGTATTGACCCATCGGGTGGCGTGGTTGGTGCAAGTGATGCAGGCCTCGCCGTTATCCATTATGGCGGTGACCTTTACCAATAAGGCCGCCAATGAAATGCGCGGGCGTATCGAAACCATGCTCGGGTTTCCGGTGGGGGGTATGTGGTTGGGGACCTTTCATGGGCTATCCCATCGCATGCTCCGGGCCCATTGGCAAGAGGCGGGTCTGCCCCAGGGTTTTCAAATCATAGACGCCCAGGACCAACTTCGTATCGTCAAGCGGGTACTCAAAAACCTGGGGCTGGATGAATCTTTTTGGCCACCCAAAAAGGTACAGTGGTTGATCAGTGGCCACAAAGAGGAAGGTCGACGGCCTGAACACCTGGGCGCTAGCGACGATCCCCAACAGCGTCAATTCCTGCAGATTTACCAAGACTATGAATCGGTGTGTCGAAAGTCCGGGTTAGTGGATTTTGCCGAGTTGCTATTACGGGTGGTTGAGTTGATGACCAATAATGAGTCCATGCGTCGTCACTATCAGTTGCGATTTCAACACCTGTTGGTCGACGAGTTTCAGGATACCAATTCGATCCAGTATAGATGGTTGCGCCTGTTTGCCGGTGGACATAATAGTGTTTTTGCGGTGGGCGATGATGATCAGTCTATATATGGGTGGCGCGGCGCTCGGGTCGAAAACATCTTACAGTTTGAAACCGACTATCCTGGCACCCGGGTTGTCAGGCTCGAACAAAATTATCGTTCTACCGGCAATATTCTCAATGCGGCCAATGCGGTGATCGACAACAATAAGGGCCGCATGGGAAAGAAATTGTGGACTGCCGGGGATGAAGGCGACCCCATTCAGTTCTACACTGCCTTCAATGAGCTTGATGAGGCCCGGTTTGTTGTTGATCGAATAAAAGACTGGATGGACCAGGGTCATCGCCGCGACAATGTGGCCATCCTGTATCGCTCCAACGCTCAGTCCCGGGTGTTTGAAGAGACCCTGTTAAATGACGACATCCCCTATCGGGTCTATGGTGGTCTGCGATTCTTTGAGCGTGCCGAGATTAAGGACGCCCTGGCCTATCTGCGATTGATGATGAATCGTGATGATGATCCTTCCTTTGAACGGATAGTTAATATGCCACCTCGCGGCATCGGCAATAAATCTCTGGGTATAATTCGCCAGCATGCCAAAGACCAGGATGTGTCCCTATGGCAGGCGGCGGGCCGACTAGTGGCCCAGGGGGCCTTGCCGACCCGGGCCCTCAATGCCCTGGCCGGATTTCAAATCCTGATCGATACCATGGCCGCCGACACCGCTGATCTGGAATTGGCCGAACAGGTAGACCACGCACTCTTGCGGGGTGGGCTGCTGGAACACTTTCGCCAGGAAAAAAGTGAAAAGTCCGAGGCCCGGGTGGAGAACCTGGAGGAGTTGGTGTCGGCGGCGCGTAATTATCACCACAATGATGACGATAAACTTGAGCCCTTGTCTTCTTTTCTTGCTCACGCCGCGCTGGAGGCCGGTGAGGGGCAGGCGGAAAAGTGGGAAGATTGTGTGCAGCTCATGAGCCTACACTCCGCCAAGGGATTGGAATTCCCCGTGGTGTTTCTGACGGGGCTGGAAGAAGGCCTCTTTCCCCACCAACGCTCCACGGAAGAGCCCGGTCGCCTGGAGGAAGAACGTCGACTTTGTTATGTGGGTATGACCCGGGCCATGCAACAACTCTATATCAGTTGGGCTCAGAGCCGTCGCTTGCACGGCCGTGAAGCCTATGCCAGCCCATCGCGGTTTTTGTCCGAGGTCCCGGCGGATTTGGTGCATGATATTCGGCCCACGACGACAGTCAGCCGTCCCCAGGCGGCGATGATGGAGGGCAACCCCTTGGACGAAGCATTGGGCGGTGAGCAAGGCGCCATCAAGTTGGGTGGCCGGGTGCACCACGCCAAATTTGGTGAGGGTGTCGTTTTGCGCTGTGAGGGTCGCGGTGAATATGCACGGGTGCAGGTCAATTTTGAGGGTACGGGGAGCAAGTGGTTGGTGCTGGCCTATGCTAACCTCCAGCCTCTTTAGCACATGGAATATGCAACCCAGAGCCCTGGCCAGTCTATGCTATAGTCGCGGCCCACAATAAAAGGTTTCCGCGTCGCTTGTAGGGGGACGTCTTTAATGAAAGCATTAAAAAAACAAACAGGTGGCTTGTCCGTGCCCATGAGCCTCGTTTTGCTGGTGGTGATGATATTTTTTGTCGCTGTGGCGACCATGCTGATACCCGCCGGCATGGTTGGGGGCCAACCGGGTTTGGCCACGGCATTAATCGGTGCATTGGTATTGACCGTTATCCTGGTCCCCTTGATTTACATCTTGGTATTTCGTGGCTCAAATACAGTGTCTATCCACAGGACCGAAGTCATGCGCTCACCACAATTGAGCCAGGATTCCATCACCGACCCTTTGACCCGCACCCTCAATCGTCGTGGCATCACCATTGGCCTGTTAGATCTTATGGCCTTGGCGGACCGTTATGGCCATCGACTGGCCATTGCCATTTTAGATGTGGATCGGCTCAGTCAAATCAACCAACAATACGGCGATGCTGCGGGTGACAGGACGGTATCTTCGGTTGCCGCCATTCTCGCCGAGGCCTTACGGATGGCAGACCGTGTGGGACGTTACACCGACAACGAATTTCTTTTGATTCTGCCGGAGACTCACCTTGAGGCAGCCTGTAAATTAGGTGAGCGGGTGCGCACAGGTACCGCCAGAGCAGGCATCAAATTGTCCGATCAGACCATAAAAACCACGGTGAGCGTGGGCGTCACCGAGTTTCGTCCCGGTGAAGATTTGGAACATTTGATAAGCCGCGCCGAGGAGGCCTTACACCAGGCTAAGGCCGACGGTCGTGATTGTGTGGTGTGTACCAGCGCAAAATAGTGCACTGCAAGTCCGTCCATTGGCGCTTTTATTAAACTGCTAGTCCCTTTTAATCTCAGAAGGATGACGGGCATGTTGTCGAAATTTCAGCGCCTGGCCCATGGCTTGGACCGTTTAAGCGAACTCAGTGGCCGCGCCGTGGCCTGGGTGGTCGTGCTCATGGCCCTGGTCGTGGGTTATGACGTAGCCATGCGTTATCTATTTAGCATTGGCTCGGTTGCGCTTCAGGAGTTGGAGTGGCACCTGTTTGCGTTGATCTTTCTGTTAGGCGCCGCCTATACCTTAAAGCAGGGTGGTCATGTGCGGGTGGAGGTGTTGTACCAACACTTCTCCCCACGCGCCCAAGCCTGGGCGGACCTGTTCGGTACGATCTTTTTTTTGCTGCCCTTCTGTCTGCTGATCATCATCAGCTCATGGCCTTTCGTCTTTAATGCCTTTCAATATGCTGAAGGCTCACCGGACCCCGGCGGGTTGCCTTACCGTTTCCTATTAAAGTCCGCTATCCCCCTAGGATTTAGTCTTTTGGTGCTGCAAGGCTTCGCCCATATTATTCGCTGTATTTTATTTTTGCTGGGCAAGGAAAAAGGCACCGCCTGATGGAAATATGGGCCCTGTTAATGTTTGCGGTGCTGATGGTGTTACTGCTATTGGGTTATCCCGTGGCCTTTACCCTGGGTGCAGTGGCTACGATGTTTGGCGTCATTGGCCTGGGCGTAGACTTTTTTGATCTTCTACCCTTGCGCATCTGGGGGGTGATGACGAACTTTACCCTACTGGCAGTGCCCTTGTTTGTATTCATGGGTGTCATCCTGGAAAAGTCCGGGCTGGCGGAAGACCTGCTGGAGACCATGGGCATGTTGTTTGGGCGGCTGCACGGTGGCTTGGCGGTATCCATCGTCATTGTTGGTGCCCTGCTCGCCGCAACCACCGGTGTGGTCGGTGCTACGGTCGTGACCATGGGTGTGCTGGCCCTGCCGGCCCTGCTCAAAAAGGGTTATCAACCCGAGTTGGCGACCGGTACGATCGCCGCTTCCGGCACCCTGGGTCAACTTATTCCGCCAAGTATTATTTTAATCCTGTTGGGTGACGTGGTGGGTGTTCCGATAGGCCGCTTGTTTGCCGCAGCGGTGATGCCGGGCCTGTTGCTGGTGGGCATGTTTATTCTCTATGTGGTGATCTACAGCAAACTCAGGCCTCAGTGCGCACCGGCCTTGACCCCTACTAATGAGACAGGTGCAAATCTTGCCAGCCGTGTATTCAAGAGTCTGTTACCACCCTTGTTGTTGATAGTTGCCGTGCTGGGGTCCATCTTTTTTGGCATCGCCTCGCCCACCGAGTCCGCTGCGGTGGGGGCGCTAGGCGCCATGGTACTGGCTGCCGGGCATCGTCGGTTGAGCCTGGACAACATTGTCGAGGCCAGTCGATTCACCACCCGTTTGACCAGCATGGTGTTTTTGATCTTGATCGGCGCCACCGCCTTCGGCTTGGTGTTTCGTGGTCTCGGTGGTGATACCCTGGTGGAACATATTATGGGCAACTTACCCGGTGGAGTTTGGGGATTTCTCGCCACCAGCATGGTGCTGATATTTTTGCTCGGCTTCTTCCTGGATTTTTTGGAGATTTGTTTCATCGTGGTGCCAATTCTGGCCCCCATTGCGGTTGGCTTGGGTGTCGACCCGTTGTGGTATGCAGTGCTGATTGCTGTCAACCTACAGGCCTCCTTCCTGACGCCGCCCTTTGGGTTTTCCCTGTTCTACCTCAAGGCCGCCGCGCCGCCACAGATCAATATCGGTCACATCTACCGTGGGGTGGTGCCCTTTATTCTGATTCAGGTCTTTATTCTGGGCGTGTTGCTGGTCTTCCCCCGCCTGACCCTGTGGTTACCCGATCTGATGGATCGCATGCAGGGGTTTACGAATTAGAATCAAATTGGAATGGCATGGCTTGAGCCAAGAACATTGTCGTTCTTCACATCCACTTAAAATATATTATTGTGCATGCCCGTTTTGGGTACAAACTCTATTTTTACATCGTAGCCTATAGCCTCCGCATAATCGGCAATCGTGGAAAGCTTCGGTGATTTGTTTCTGGGTAAGCCCAGCCCCTTGTCGGAGGGCAACAAGCTTGCGCCTCAGTTCGTAGGTTCGGGTCAGCCCATGGGCACTTCGATGGCGAGCAGTTGTGCAGTGCTTAACGCCTGAATCGAAATGATGGACGCATCGGTCACACCCATGGCGTCGCGGCTTGAAAGCACATCATCATCTATTTTTACTTCGCCGTTTATGACGAAAAAATAAATGCCGTGACCGTGTTGATGAACGGAATAGTCCACTGACCGTTCAATATCAAGATCTGCCAGGGAAAACCAGACGTCTTGCTTGATAATAAGTGAACCCTCATCGCCATCCGGCGAGACTACAAGTTGAAATCGATTCTGGCGCGTCGCCGACTCAAATTTCATTTGCTCATAGCGGGGTTTAATATTGAGGTGCCTGGGTAAGATCCAGATTTGTAGAAAGTTGACCTGCTCGGAGTCCGAACCGTTGTATTCCGAGTGGGTCAGGCCTGTCCCTGCCGACATGATTTGCACCTCACCGGCGTGAATTTGTTGTGTGCTGCCCATGCTGTCTTGATGGTGTAGTGAACCAGAAAGCGGTATAGACACAATTTCCATATTATTGTGGGGATGGGTGCCAAAACCCATTTTCGCTTCCACCACATCGTCGTTGAGCACCCGTAGCTTGCCAAAACCCATGCGTTCTGGATTGTAGTAATCGGCAAAGCTAAAACTATGGCGGCTGTGCAGCCAGCCGTGCTCGGCAGAGCCACGGCTTTCGCTGCGATGGATGATACTCGACATAAACCGTCTCCTTAATGTGTTTGTGTTGTGGTGGATGCGTTCTCAAACGGAAGCTTAAGGGCATAGCTGCCTGCACCCAGGATGGCCTGAACCACCGTGGTGGCGGCCAAAAATGCAGGATATTCCCAACCGCCATTGGCGTTTGAAAACATCCAACCATTACCGGCGTGGACATAAAGGGCACCCAATAAAATCGGTAATAGCGCCAGGGATACAAGGCGTACACCGGTTCCGGTGATCAAAAGTAAACCACCCCCCAATTCCATCACGACGACTACATAGGCGAGAGCTCCCGGCAGGCCAACCGAGGCAAAAAATTGCACGGTCCCCGGTAGGGTAAAAACAAAAATCTTGAGCAAGGCATGGGCAAAAAACATGATTCCAAGGCTGATCCGTAGTAGCAATGCAGCGCTGTTGGCTTGATTGTCGTTCATGGTGTGACCTCCGTTAGTTGAGTTGATTTCAGGTAGTGGTCTGGGCTTGTGATGATACCGTCGAAGACTTACCCAGGATTTCGGCAATCTGTGTGCGGGCAGCTTGAACACCGGTTTCACCCTGGGTGTTCAACTGTTCAGCGGCGATGATCTGTACGTCGGTGATCCCCACAAAACCGAGGGCCTGACGTAAATACGGTGTGGCGAAGTCCAGAGAACTACCCACCGGTACCCCGCCGGAAGCCACGACCAGGTAAGCCTTTTTGTTTTTTAACAGACCGACCGGACCGCTTTCGGTGTAACGGAAGGTCAAGCGTGCCCGTGCGGTCATGTCGATCCAGGCCTTGAGGCTGGCGGGAATGCCAAAGTTATAGATAGGCGCACCGATGACCAGCATGTCGGCATCTTTGAGTTCCTGCACCAGAGAATCTGAATGGGCCAACGTCTTGCGTTGTTCGTCGTTACGGTCCTCGTCGTCGGTGAAGTTGGCGGTGATCCAGTCCTCGTCCACAAACGGCACGCCCTGGGCGACATCGCGTTTTGAAACATGGACGTGGTTGAATCTGGCGCCCAGGGCATCAATCACCTCATCCGCTAGCTGTCGGGTCACCGAGCCTTCATAGCGGCCGCTGGCATCGATTCGCAGTACCCGAATGTCCTGGCGGGATGCAGGGGCCGTGGTTTGGGTGTGATTATTCATGGTGCTGTCTCCTATTGCAGTTGTGCGTCTAAGCGATAGAGACAGTGTGATAGTTGAACTAAAAAGAATAAACAGTACTATAAGCATATAATAGTTCTGTAAACCGAAACAATCATGGCGATATGGCCCGACTCCAGAATATGAAGACCTTTGTGGGTGTGGTGGACAGTGGCAGCTTTAGCGCCGCTGCGGACCGACTGGGGGTGGCCAAATCTGCGGTGAGTCGGCGCATCGCTGACCTGGAGGCCTACCTTGGGGTGCAGCTTTTTCAGCGTACCACCCGCCGACTCAATCTTACCGATACCGGGCGCAGCTACTATGAACGCTGTGTCCAGATCCTAGCCGATGTGGAGGAAACCGAGATTGCGGTGTCACAACAACATGCCGCCTTGCAGGGGCGGTTGCGCTTGGCCCTGCCCCTGTCCTTCGGTCTGCGCCATCTCGGCCCGGCGATTATCGAATTTGCCAAACTGCACCCGGCTATCCATTTTGAGCTGGACTTTAACGATCGGCGCATTGATCTCATGCAAGAGGGTTTCGATCTCGCCTTTCGCATTGGCCGCCTGGAAGACTCCAGCCTCATCGCTCGTCGCATCGCCGACATCAATACCATGGTCTGCGCCAGCCCCGGCTACCTGAAAAAACACGGCACCCCCCAACGCCCCGAAGAC
Source organism: Acidiferrobacteraceae bacterium (assembly GCA_011052015.1). Taxonomy (GTDB): domain Bacteria; phylum Pseudomonadota; class Gammaproteobacteria; order HyVt-429; family HyVt-429; genus HyVt-429. Next base: position 8,327 of record DRJZ01000030.1, read on the forward strand.
TTGGAGCAGCATGACGCACTGGTCTATAGTAACCTGGCGGACCCGGAGGTGTGGGCGTGGTGGGATCGGCAAGGCACCAAACATACGGTAAGACCCAAGGTTGTCATGCGTGCCAACAATGGAGATTTTCTATGCGACGCTGCCATCGCCGGGCGAGGCATCTGCATGCATCCCAGTTTCATCACCTACGATGCCGTTGCCAGGGGTGATCTCGTCCCCATACTCGCTGATATCAGTTGGCCCGCCACCCAGGCCTATGCCCTTTATCCGGCAACCCGGCATTTGTCACAACGGGTGCGGGCGTTTGTGGATTATCTGGTGGAAAGATTTGAGGGTAGGCCCTACTGGGATGCGCCCGCTGAGGTCGTGCCAGAATGATATGTAACTTTTTTAAGCCGGAAAAACCGTCACTCCGGGCGGGGAAAAGTGGAGACCCGGAAGCCAGATCGCTTAAATGTCGAACACTTTCAGTGGCCCACTGAAGAACAAAGCAATAATCTTCCCAAGGACAAGTTAGGTGAAGTAGAAACTGAACTGGCCGATACCTTTATTTGACTGATTCGACTTGCTGATAAGCTTGACATTGATTTATTGGAAGCGGCCAAAAGTAAAATTGAAGTCAACGAGCAGAAATATCCTGTGGACAAGGCAAAGGGAAATGCAAAAAAATACACGGAACTTGATAAGCGATTGTATGCTATGGGTTCCCACGGGGGACCGTGGGAACCAGGACAGCATAAATCGTGGGAACCAGTACCCTCGCTCGCGGGAACCAGGAACGGGAATCCCGATGGGACGTTCTCGTTCCCACGCTCCTGCGTGGGAATGCATAATAGGGCGCAGTAGAAACCAAGGAGGGTATGCACGATGGGTAGAAGCCGCTACAAGATAGTTGATCCCAAACTACCTCATTTTGTTACTTGTACTGTATTGCACTGGCTCCCTGTGTTCACGCGATCGGCGACTGTTGAGATAGTTTTAAATTCGTTACGCTACTTGATGAATGAAGGATTGATAATTTACGCCTATGTGATCCTGGAAAATCATTTGCATCTTGTGGTGAAAAGTCATCAGCTTGGTGTTGATATGAGAAGGTTTAAATCATTTACCGCGAAGGAATTGATACGTTATTGTGATGCTCACAATGTAAGTCAGATACTTGACCAACTGGCCTTTTACAAAAAGGCCCATAAGACCGATCAGGCGTATTAATTCTGGCAGGAAGGTGTCCATCCTGAATGGATCCAGAATGAGGAAATTATGCGTCAAAAGGTTAATTACATACATGAAAATCCAGTGAAACGCGGTTATGTGGAATTGCCTGAACATTGGCGTTATTCGAGTGCGAGGAATTATGCTGGGCAGGGTGGATTGCTGGATGTTTGTGTGGAGTGGTGAATGGCATAGGTTCCCACGGAGGACCGTGGGAACCAGTGCACCAATGCAACCAGGACCCTCACCCGTGGGAACCAGGACAGACAGGACCTCGTCTTTCTCAATGGTATGGACTCCTCACCTTTAACACGAAATTGGATTAAAGTGTGGAGTCAAGCAAACTCAATAGGAGCCATACCATGAAAGAGCAT
>DRJZ01000031.1 GCA_011052015.1 Acidiferrobacteraceae bacterium
AGGGGTTTAAGGGGTCAAATCTTGACTTAACATATTAAAGTCCTTAACGGCCTGTTTATCATTCAGCAGTAATTGGTTTAATCGCCCTATGGTCTGCGAGACTGTCGAGTAATGCCTCACATGAAATACAGTCGCTATTTCCAGCAATTTAGCACCCCCCACGCCTTGGCATAACTTCATAGCCACCCACCGGGGAACATTCTTCTTGCCCTGCCCACGCTTGGCTACCAGGAGATTATTAATCGATAAGTCATAATACGCCGCTACCGCTTGAATAATCCTCAACAGCGGAACCGGGTGCTTTAAACCTTTCTGATCTATTTCAGCATCTAAGGATTGGGCCTGACTGTAGGCATAGTCCTTAAACGATTTATCTCCCCAAATCGAGGGGGTGTTTTTTAACCGATAAAATCGTTCGGTTTCACGGTCATTACCTTGCTCAACGTAGGTTTTGTACGCTCTATAACGCTGCACACTCCCCAACTCACCATAGACCGTGTCACGGTTTAACCCAACCAAACCCTTGTCTTTGTTGATATACGCCGCAAAGCTTGACCAAGGATAATCTTCCAGTTTGCTGACCAGTGGCTTTTTCACTTCAATAGGGTTTCTATGGATATAACGACTGACCTGCAATAGATAATTACTGGCATCAATCACAATCGCCTTGTAGCGACCACGAAACAAGGGACCATCGGTGTGCTTGCGACGATTATGCCGCTGGGTATACACCCCGTTTATATACCGCATCGCTCGGCCTAAATTACCTCGAGGGGTCTTTAACAGCAGGTGATAGTGGTTACCCATCAGGCAATAGGCATGAACTTCCATACCAAAACGTTGGCACGCTTCCTCTAAACTCCGGAGAAAATCTTCATAAAATGCCCTATCAGGAAATATCCACCGCCTGCCTCCACCTCGATTCATCACATGGTAATAAGCATCTTCATATTCTATCCGCAAGGGCCTTGCCATAACGCAACACTAGATCCTTTAATATGTTAAGTCAAGATTTGACCCCTTATCAGCTCTTATTCAGCTAGTCGATTGGCTGGGCCTCACCCGGATCGATGACTGCGACCCCGGTGGGGATCGTTAGCGTTGCCCTGACCTGTGTGGCAATGCCTTGATTTACTACTTGGAGGCCGAGGGGGATAACGGTGGCTGGTAACGGGACCACCGCGTCCGGATGAACATGGTTCAACGCCCCCGCGATGAGTTGCGACAACAGGTTATCGGTTCCGTCCCGGGTGGCGGTAGCCAGAGGTCAAACCCTGCGAACACGGCCTGTCCGGTGCCATAGTCATAGGTGGTTACCGCATCGGCAGGCTGTGGTAATTCTGGGTCGCAGTCGTTGTCGTTACCGTTGCTGTTGCTGTTGCTAGATTTCTTGTCGCCTCATCTTGGGTAACCAGTCCTGTACAATATTTCTTAGGCTGTAGATACTGATACTTACCCAGTCAGGGTGGCGTAGCAGCTAAATAATGGCTCGGTACGAACGCACTACGGATCAGCTAGGCGCTATTATCTACTCCATTTGGAGAATGCCATACTTGCCAAGTTTGCATATCCACCATGCTCGCCCTTAGTGCCTTCGCGATCTTGCGTACATCATATGTTGTGTCTCGTCTGCTCGATGTCAAGACGTGCACCTGAAGTACACCCTCACAGTTATCCTCGAATAAAACACTTAAATATGGACACGAGGGCGGCATGTCGCCCCAAAGGACTACGCCTCTACTACTCTCTTCTCTTTTCCAACCAATACCTGGGAAAATCTTACTGATAGAAATCTTTATATATGTAGTGTTTCCAATTGGAAGCAAGTCGCTCTCACCTGCTATTTTTTCTATTTCACGACCAAGATTCTTTGGCCTTACTACCCAATAATCGTAGCTCATGGTTATGGTGCCTTGGGAAGAAGCAAACACTCTGGAACGTGTCTGTGCTGGACAAGCGGTGAAGGAAAAAGCCGTTCCACTTGTCTCTGAAAATGACGCCCATCACCAATAGCCCAGCCTAAAGAATAGGTCGGGCATGAAGCAATTGCCCCCAACTGCCGGCCTCGCTGCTCAAAGTCTTTGTTTACCTGCGAATCGATAATGAAATCCTGTTTACCCGAAAAATCGATTGCCTTAACTTCCCACAAGGTCGAACCCGTCAACGCATCAAACGCAACGCCGTTCACACACACATCACCGCCTGGAAACTGATTCCCAATGACAGTATCCGCGCATAATCCCGATCGGTAGCCTTGCGGACCACCTTTATGAAAACCCAATGGTATTGGATCACATAAACCGCCCGCAGTTGCAGGAAATGTCAATGCACTGAGTCCAACCGCCGCCATAATGGAAGGAAGCGCAGGTAATGCCGTGCCGCTCGAGCCTGCAACTAAAGCCGCAGCCAAGGCCACCATAGCAAGCACCACAATAGTTAGCACTATATATTTTATCGCCTGCACCAATGGCTGCAACTCAGGCTCTGCGCATGGTGCCTCACCTTCGCCACCGTCTAACCCAGAAGATATGCGATATGCCCCTGAACCAGTCTTTGGATCCGTAATTATATAGCCAATACCACTACGACCCACCGCCTTTACAGGAATTTTCTCCGACACGATCACCTCAAAACCTTGCTGAAGTGCTGAATTAATATCAGAGACTATTTCGTTTGAAATTTGGAGCCTAGAAATTATTTGTGAGGCATTACTTGCGTTAACAGTATATATCTTTATATTTTGCTGATTCGAATCCAGCATCACTTGTGCCGCCGAGAGGCCGGTACCTTGCCAATTGAAAATTACCTGCTCAAGAATAGAGCCTTCAAGATAAGATTGCAGGATCCCAACATATTGGACATATTTTTTATTAATGCTCGGTAAACCACCCGCTACAGCTAGCAAACTAAGCTTGATATCAACTGTACGGTTGATATAGTTTCCCTTAAAAGGGAACCCGAAATTATACGTTACTGATAGTGGTGATGAGAATAACCCGATCGACGGTAGGCGAACAGACTTTACACCATACGTGGTACTTGCAGCCTGGGATAACACATCTGCCTCAGCCCAGTAGCTCAGCGCAATAATATGTAAGTTTTCTGATGCACTCATGTCAGTATTTGTCGCTCTTCGGTGCTGAATGTTCTGAGGAAATAGTCCAGCACCGTTTATACTCACCACCATCTCATCACCTGCAATCTGGTTGTATGAGACTCGCCTATTTTCAATAGGCGACGATAATGCGACGTCCAAGTATTGATCACTTCCCATTGTGACAGGACTTCCAATAGCAACTACGTTGTCGTCAAGTTTTATTACCGGTTTTACAGATATTAAGTAGAGTGGTAAAGCCTCAAAACCTGAATCAACAGCAGCTTGTATGACGCTTGTATCATCTGAAGTGGTGGGTATATATGAGATTCCCAGGCGCTTCATGCTAATCTTGGGCAAGGAAATTGTATGCTGAAGCGCGGGGGAACCTAATTTTTGATTGAGCTTAGTAGTGTAGAGTTCCAAGGTTACTTGATGACGCAAACTGCCGGGTAATGTGCTATAGCGCGCGCCGATTGTGCCAACCATATAAGGTAACCCACTCGGCAGGACGGGCCAGACCTGCTTCACAATCTTCTCCCCACCAATCACATCCTCCAACGTGGCATTTGGCAGATTATTTTTGATGTAATTGTCTAACAACTGTTGCGCCTGATTGAGAGAAGTTCCCAGAATCATCGGATTGAACCCACTCATCCAGCTTTCAGATTCGTTAATAATGCCACTACTTAAGAAGTCTTGCGTTAATTGAGCAATATTAATACCCGAGATCGTTGCCGTATCAATCCCCCCCAGTATCTCATTTTGTTTAAAACTCCCATCCATGGGCACCCAAGTATCGCCGCTGTTGTGCTTGGCGCCCCGTGAAGGCTCGAAGTCCACCCATGCCTCCACCCAGATGTGTTCCATTCTCACGGCTTTAAATACGCCACCACTGGTCAGCCCCGTATTCGGTATCCCCCCTTGGGCGAGTAGTTGTAGCGCCGCTTCGGGTTTTTCCACACCACCTACCCAGTTCATGACTTTATCGATGGGGATCTCCACGGTGCCGTAGACATAACGACTATGGATTCCTGATGCTCGAAGCAAGGCAATCAACAAGCTGGACGTGTCAAAGGCATTGCCCCGCTTGGATAACAAGGTCATGTCCGAACCTTGAATAGAGCCGTAGGTGGGTAAGAACTCGATATTATTGTGAACCCAGTTATAGATTTCCACGGGGTTATTATTGAGTTCCTGGGCTTTATCAATGATGGCCTGGGTGATTTGCACATCTTCGGTGGGTGCGAGATGTTCAGGACCGGGACTATCGGCCTGGGCGACCAGCATCCCCGGCGATAAGGTGGTGCTGGCCAATTGGATAGGCTTGTCTTCTTGCACCAAACCCAGCTTGCGAAAATCTTGCTTGGTCATGGCGGGTTTACGCGCCTTAGCCTTAGGCGTGCCAAAGGGCAGGTTATTGGGATCGAGCGGACTGTGGGCTCTCTTGGTTTGTTTTTTCTGAATATGGTTGGCGGCCCGTTTGCAGGCTGCCAATTCCTGAGTAGGGTCTGTTGCAGACTCCAACGACAATAGGTTCGTTTTTAACACCTGAATTTCGTTGCGATAGCTACTAACGGCCTTCTCGTGACGGTCCATAATGACATTGGAAAACTTCTTTTTCTTTAGACGCGCCTTCAGCTTGTCAAAACCCGCCATGGCCTTTTTATCCAGGGCCAGAAGTTGGTGGTGGAGCTTTTTGAGATCACGCCTTTCCAGGGACGCATCCTGTTTTCGCGTGAGCTTAGCGTCGAGTTTTTCGAGTTTGCGCTCTATTTTCTCCAGGGTCTGAGCGAGATTTTCTTCGTCAGATTGTGGGCGTGGGGCACGGGGGGCGCTTTGGTTGGTGGCGGTATCTTTTATCTTCGCCACCTTGACGGCCAAGGCCAGTGGCTGAAAATAAAAGGTTAAGAAGGTCACGATGACCGTAGCTGCTACGGTACGGATCAAGCCTTCCGATCGATTGATATACCCTATTGCCGCGCAGTCCATCTTAGTACTCTCCCGGTGTATGTAATGATCCGTCGCGTGGTACGGTCTGTTTGTTATTCACAGTCCGCATGTCAATCATCGTCCTGTTCTTCATTTTTGATCGGTAGCGACAACGCCAACCAACGAATCCAGTGGTCCAGCCGCTGGCGCAGAGGGGGGACCGGGGGGTCCTGACTGTCCAGGAGTTTGTCGGTGGTCTTGAGGGCCTGTTTGTAGGCCTTCTCGAGATTGCCCTTATCGAATTCTTTTTGGGCCTTTTTTAGATATTTTAGGCTCTTTTTCAGGGCCTTGTGGTCGGGGCTCACACCCGCCAGAGTTTCGAGATCGGTGATGATCGACGCCAAGGGTTCCTGGG
>DRJZ01000032.1 GCA_011052015.1 Acidiferrobacteraceae bacterium
CTCACCCCAACCCTTTTATGCCCTAGGGGTGCTCCCGGAGGTAGAGGGGGCTAGGCTTCAGAGCTACCCACAAATTTTTCCGAAGAGCCGAAAAAGGGAATGGGGCACGAAAAATAACCATGTCCCCCTGTCAGGAAATGGTGGATGTTATAATATAAAACTGGGGTCAGACCAGAATGGTACTTTCATTCGGATGCCCAGTTTTCTATAGTTAGATCAGGTACCTTATAAAATTCACGAACATTATTTGTAACAAGTACAGCATTCATGCTCAGTGCATGGGCAGAAATTAACAGATCATTATTACTAATCGGGGTTCCTTGTTTTTTTAAGACAGTTCTAATAAGACCATAATGCCTGGCAGCATCTTCGTCCCAAGGATCAATTAGTAGCCTTTGAGTGAAAATATCGAGCTGTTTCCAGCGAGCCTCTCTCATCGAATTGTCTCCATTTTCAATGCCAAAGCATAGTTCGCCGTATGTTATCGATGAAATACAAATATTTTTTATAGCTTTAAATTTATGTCTTAATTTTTCGGAATGATTTTTTAAAACGTATATGCATGTATTTGTATCAAGCATATACATCAATCGAAATCCCTTTCTTGGGGTTGTACATCAAGCCTGTCTTTTAAGAAGTCATCATCAAATGCTGATTCAGAATCAAAGAATTCATCCCATGTTGGTTTCTTTTCAGTGATGATTACACTTGATCCTTGTTTTGTAATGTAAACCTCGTCAGTATCAAAGCGGTATTCTTTGGGTAAGCGTATCGCCTGGCTTCGACCATTCATGAAAATTTTTGCTATATGAGATCTCATGATATTTTCCAATCACAATGGTATATACTAAAGAGTATATACCCTATAAGTTAAAGTTCAAGGTGCATCATAACTATATGTAATTAATAGAAAAATTCAACGAATTCATCCAGCGCCCACAGCAGGAGCTGGGGATTCTTGTAGTTGTAGTGCCCACATGCGGGCGTAAACACCTTGTAAGCCTAGTAAGTGTGGGTGACTACCACGTTCAACAATTTGACCCTGTTCCAGTACCAGGATTTCATCCGCATCGACAATGGTGGAGAGGCGGTGGGCAATGACCAGGGTGGTGTGGTTCATGGCCACTTCGCTTAGGGCCTGTTGGATGGCCTGTTCCGAGTGGGAGTCCAGGGCCGAGGTGGCCTCATCGAAGATCAGAATTTTAGGATCCTTCAACACTGCACGGGCGATGGCGATGCGTTGTTTCTCGCCCCCGGAAAGTTTGAGCCCCCGCTCGCCGACTCGTGTTTCGTAGCCGTCCGGTAGGGAGGCGATAAACTGATGCAGGTGGGCGAGTCTTGCTGCCTGCTCAATCTCCTCACGACCGGCGGTGGGGCGGCCATAACCGATGTTGTACAAAATGGTGTCGTTAAACAGCACCGTGTCCTGGGGTACGATGCCGATGGTGGCCCGCAGGCTGTCTAGGGCGACCTCCCGGATATCCTGGCCATTGATGGCAATACGGCCTTGATCGACGTCATAGAATCGAAACAACAGCCTGGCAATGGTGGACTTACCCGCACCACTGGTACCGACAATGGCGGCCTTGTGGCCTGCGGCGATGGTGAAGGTCACACCGCGCAGAATAGGGCGATCATCCCGATAAGAGAAACTGACATTCTCAAAGCAGATTTCACCGTCGCCAATGTCCAATGGCGTGGCGCCGGCCGGGTCGACAATGTCCGTGGTTTGATCCAGCAAACCAAACAGTCTATCCATATCGGTGAGACAGTGACTGATCTCACGGAAGACCGATCCAAGAAAGTTGAGGGGTATATAGAGTTGTATCAAAAAGGCGTTGATCAGGACAAAATCACCTAAGGTCAATTTACCCTGGGCCACGCCCTGTCCCGCCAGGATCATAAGAATGGTCAGGCCGCTGGCTATGATCAGTCCTTGACCGGTATTGAGCAGTGCCAAAGAGGTTTGGCTCTTGACCGATGCCTGTTCCCACTCCTTCAGGCGGTGGTCGTAACGCAGGGCCTCGTATTCTTCGTTGCCAAAATATTTGACGGTTTCGTAATTGATTAACGAATCGATGGCTCGGGAATTGGCCTCCGAATCCACCCGGTTCATCCATACCCGGAACTTGGTGCGCCAGGTGGTGACGTAATAGGTGTAGATGATATAACACACCACGGTGATGAAGGTGACGAGGGCAAAATTGCTATCGTAGTTGACCAGCAAGATGGTGGTTACTACGGCAATCTCAAAGAAGGTGGGCAGGATGCTAAATACCAGATAGTGCAACAACTGACTGATACTGCGCGTGCCCCGTTCCAGATCACGTGACAGGCCTCCGGTTTGGCGGTCAAGATGGAAACGCAGTGACAGGGCGTGTATATGACGGAAGACCTTCAGTGCAATCATGCGAATAGACTGCTGGGAGGCGCGGGCGAAAACCGCATTGCGCAATTCGTTAAACAGCGATGTGCCCAGGCGCAACAGACCGTAGGCCACCAACAAGGCCAGAGGTATCGCGACAATGGCCTCATGTTGGTTTACATCCAGGGCATCGACAATATGTTTAAGCGCCACCGGTACGCCGATGTTGGCCAGTTTGGCCAGCATCAAAAACATCATGGCAAAGCCGATACGGACCCTAAAATCCCATAAATAGGTCAATAACGTGCCCAGGGTTTTCCAGTCGTTTCGCGAACTGGTGGGGAGATCGGTTCGTCTCGGGCGCATGAATGATTTCTTTGGTGTGATAGTGCTATGGACAAAGCATAGCAGAGTAATATTTAGTGGCGGGTCTTTGAGGTGCGAATGAATTCGCACCTACAATATTCTGTAGGGTCGGATTTTTCGGCCATTTTAGTTGTCCTTCACAGGGTTTCCTTTATGTGCGAATGAATTCGCACCTACAATGTTTTGTAGGGTCGGATTTATTTGGCCATTTTGTGCTGCCCCAGACATTGTTCGTGACCAGTGATGATACCAGCGATAGCCAAGCAATATCGCAAGCAGTACAGCATAAAGTAAGGGCTCACGGATATCCGACTTGACCAGCCAGTAGTAATGCACCACACCGCCGATGGCGATGAGATAGATCAGGCGGTGGAGTTTCTGCCAGCGGCGGCCCCCCAGGCGGCGGATCATGGCGTTAGTGGAGGTCAGGGCCAGGGGAATCAATAATAAAAAGCTGCTAAAGCCAATAAGGACATATTTATGTTCAATGACATCCTCCATGATAAAGGCTAGGTCCAAACCCTGGTCGAGGACGAGGTAGTTGAGAAAATGCAGGCAGGCATAAAAGAAGGCAAACAGGCCGAGCATACGTCGCAGCCGCACCAACTCATTCCAACCGCTGATGCGCCGTAGGGGGGTAATCGTTAGGGTCAGCAGCAGAAACCGAAGAATCCAGTCACCACTGCGTTGGCTGATGGCCTCAATGGGCTCGGCGCCCAATGCGTCGGTGTAACCATCCCATAATAAAGCCGCAAAGGGGAGCAGGGCCAGGATGAAGATGGCGGGTTTGGCCCAACGGTTGATTAATTTTGAGTGAGTGATCATGAATGAGATTCAAATGGCCAAATGTAATTGGCATGTCAAGATTTTTAGTGAACCACAGATGTAGAGGCTGTCATTCGAGGATTGAGGCAGGACCAAGGAGTCTTGTAGGTGTTAATCGATTGCCTAAGAGGATTAGATCCCTCGTGCCTTCGTCTCTCGGGATGACATATACCTTGTTTCTCGACATATGGGCACTTCTGTTAATTGATAGCCCCTTCTCCCTCCGGGAGAAGGTTGGGATGAGGGGATTAATAGAAGTGCCCATATACCTTGTCTCTCGGGATGACATATACCTTTACCTCTTGATGCCTCGAGTTAAAAATATTTTTTCAAATCCATCCCCGTATAAAGGGACGCCACTTGGTCGGCGTAGCCGTTAAACATTAAGGTCTCGCGTTTTCTAAATTCGCCGATGCGGCGTTCCCGGGCCTGGCTCCAGCGTGGGTGGGGTACCTTGGGGTTGACGTTGGAGTAAAACCCGTATTCTCCAGGTGCTGAAATATTCCAGGTTGTGGGGGGTTGTTTTTCCACCAGTGTTATTTTGACAATGGACTTGATGCTCTTGAATCCATACTTCCAGGGCACCACAAGTCGAATGGGGGCACCATTCTGGTTAGGTAACATCTCACCATAAAGCCCTACCGAGAGCAGGGTGAGGGGGTGCATGGCCTCGTCTATGCGCAGGCCTTCCACATAGGGCCACTTAAGGCCGCTGCCGAAGAGCCCCGTTTGTTGTCCCGGCATTTGTTTTGGATCATAAAGCGTTTCAAAGGCCACATACTTGGCCCGTGATGTGGGGCCCGTCTTTTTGATGAGGTCTGCCAGGGCAAAACCGATCCAGGGTACTACCATGGACCAGGCTTCGACGCAGCGCAGGCGGTAGATGCGTTCCTCTAAAGGGAATGTCTTTAAAATATCTTCGATATCAAAGACCTGGGGCTTGTCGACCTCACCGTCTACTCTAATGGTCCAGGGTCGGGTGACAAAGGCCTTGGATAACTTCGCTGGGCCCTCTTTATCTGTAGAGAATTCGTAAAAATTATTGTAGCGGGTGATGTCTTTGTAGCTCGTCTGGGTCTCGTTAACACTAAAGGCCTCATTCTTCGCTGCTATTAATTTCTTTTTGGGGCTTGTGGGCGGGGGAGATGCAGCGGGCTTGGGTTCGGAGGCATCGCAACCCGGCAAGGTCAGCCCCAGTGCCAGGGCCGCCCCGCCCTGTAAGAATTGCCGACGCTTGAGATAGATTTCCCTATCGGTAATTTCCGATGGTTTAATGTCTGAGTGATACGCTTTGAGCATGATGTCAATCTGGTTTTGCAATGCATTTTTGCCGCTAAGGCGCAGACCTCGGTGCACCCCTTGAGGGGGCACTAAAAAGAGCCCCCTTGCGGGTAGAAAGCTGTATTTGTATGGTATGAGAAATAAGATGTATGGCTAAATATTAGGGAACCTCTGATTAATTCCAGCCCGGTCATTCCCGCGAAAGCGGGAATCCAGTAATATATTGATTTTACTACTCTGGATTCCGGCTCTTCGCTACGGAATGACGTATTAGTCAGAGCTTCCTTAGTTTTAAGTTTCAATCGATGTCACCATGCCGTCGTTGATCCATTGTTTCAAAAATCCTGCGGCACGCACGGCAACATTTCGTTCGTCTAGCCATTCACATAAACCATCACAGATGTCACCGAAGTTTTGGCCATCAAGCATGGCATCCAAGGCCCAGCCTTCGTCTACCGTAACGGAACGGTAGTACTGACGTAATTCCTGCCGCCAGATTACCCAGGAAGCCGGATATTCTTCTGCTTCCGGTTTGTCTGGTGCCTTGTCTTGATCGATTAGTTTCCACAGGGCGGGTACATTCCAGACCAGGTCCAGGCGTGCTACCGAGGGATGAAATTGTAATCGCATGTTTGGCCAGGCCTCTGGAGTCACCCCGGTCATATCGTCAACGGCGCACACCGACCCATCTGCGGCATCAAAGGCACCCCGCAAGGTCCATTCGAACAGTGCCATTTCACTTAATACCCGTTGATCCCGATAAGGTGTCTCCTCACGGAGCAGTTCATGCATCTTGTGGCCAAACCACCGAATCGAAGGATGGGTGGAGGGGTGGGCATCAATATAGCGTCGACCCAGGCGATCAAATTCTTCATCACCCAGCAAGGTGTGCAGGGCCGGGTAATTATCTTCCAGCGCCTCTAACAGGCGCAAGCGATAGGCGTCTGCATAGATGGCCAGCCGTTCCTGTGACCCGAATTTGGTGGTGCCTAGGATATGCCCGTCCATGCTGTTACCGAGTGTAAGCAGGTAATTTTGAAAATCGGTCTGTAATTGTTCCAGGGCAGTCATGCGACAGACTCCTCGAGAATCGGTTTGGCGATGGTGCGGGCGTGATCGAGTTCTGCCAGCAGTTCCTCGAGAGGTGGAATATTGTCATCACGTTCGATCATGGCGGACACCGCGCCGAAGCGCCGCACGGCATGGGCATAGAGCTCCCACACCGGGTCAATCACCGGGTGGTCGTGGGTATCGACGATATAGTGGCCGTTGTTCTCGTGACCGGCGAGGTGGAATTGTTGCACCCGTTCTGTGGGCACAGCATTGAGATATTCGAGGGCATCGAAGTCGTGATTAAAAGCGCTGACATAGATATTGTTGATATCCAGGAGTATTAGGCAGTCGGCCTGTTCCACGATGGCAGCGAGGAAGTCCCACTCCTCCATATCTGACTGAGCATAGGTTACATAGCTTGAGGCGTTCTCCAGCAGGATGCGCTGGCCGAGGAATTCTTGCACGTAGCTGATTCGATCAGCCATGTGTTTGGCGGCCTCCTCGGTATAGGGCATGGGCAGCAGGTCATGCATGTTTTTACCATGGACGCCGGTCCAACACAGATGATCCGAGATCCAGGCCGGTTGGACCCGCTTGGCGAGGGCCTTAAGGTCCTTCAGATAATCTTTATTGAGGGGGTCACTGCTACCCAGGGACATAGACACCCCATGCATGACTATTGGGTAGTCTTGACGAATCTTGTCCAGGTAGTAGAGGGGCTTGCCACCCGGCACCATATAATTTTCTGAGATGATCTCGAACCAATCCACATCGGGTTTTTGCTTGAGGACCGCGTTGTAGTGATCGGTACGCAGTCCGAGGCCGAATCCCAGATAGGGTCGAGTGGGGGGTTTGTCTTTGCTCATGAGATGAGTCTGTCAGAAATAAGATCGGCCGGGAAGCCCATAGGGCGACCCGGCCGCTGTTCACACTACAAGTGGAGGACTAATGCGTTTCTGCTTTGCCGCCCAATTGGTCACAAACTTCTTTGGAAACTTTTACGTATCCTTTGCCTTTGCAACTGTTTTGACCTTTACAGGCGCTACTGGCTGTTTTGCAACTAGATTTACCCTTACAGGCATTCACACCCGTGCAATGGATGGTAGCACTGTTGGCTTCGGCTGCGGACGCGGCCATGGGGGCACTGGCAAACATGGCGGCAGCGGCTGTGGCGAGGGCAAAACCGGTGATTTTTTTGGCTACTAACATACAGTTATCTCCTTTTGTATCGGGCTGATTATAATTTACGTGGAACGACTGGCCGCCCATTCTCCTGCTGCCATTTGGGGCGGCAATTTAGAGGAGTCAGGACAACCATGCCAACTGTGACAGTGGCACAGTTGGATTGTTCCCCATTTAGGGATAGATTTGTCCTGGATCAATGCCAAGTATGGGCTTATGGGTTAAAAGGCACCAGATCACGACACTCAAGGTAGGCGGCAAATGGGCGAAAACCCGACACATTCAAATTATCGGTACGGACTGGACTTTGATCTGGACGTATTAGCAAAGTATGACCGGGCGGGCCCTCGATATACCTCTTATCCCACGGCCATAGAGTTCACCACCGATTTCGATGCCGGTGGTTTCCGCCGACAGACCGTGCTCAGCAATGCGGGTGGTAGCCTTAGCCCGTTGTCACTGTATTTTCACATCCCCTTCTGCGCCACGGTCTGCTATTACTGTGCCTGTAACAAGATCGTGACCAAGAATCACAAGCATGCCGCAGACTATTTAAGGCGCCTGCACCGGGAAATCCAGATGATGGGGTACCTTTTCCCCCGAGAACGGACCGTCACTCAACTCCATTGGGGTGGTGGGACCCCTACATTTCTTAGTACCCAACAGATGGTGGGCCTGATGGGCTGCACCAGGCGGAATTTCACGCTTGCGGACAACGATGAAGGTGAATACAGCGTTGAGATAGACCCGCGGGCCCTGGAGGCCGACACCCTCCATTGCCTGCGTGACATCGGTTTTAATCGGTTGTCCATGGGGGTGCAGGACCTGGATCCCCTGGTCCAGGCGGCGGTAAACCGTATTCAGTCGGCTCAGTTGACCTTTGACACTCTGGATCAGGCTCGTGAACTCGGGTTCAAGTCGGTGAGCCTGGATTTGATCTATGGTCTGCCTTTGCAGACCGCCGAGAGCTTCAGTCACACCCTGCAGGCGGTGATCGACGCCCAACCGGACCGCCTGTCGATCTTCAATTATGCCCATTTACCTCAACGGTTTAAGGTGCAACGCCAGATCAATGAGCAGGACCTGCCGAGCCCCGAGACCAAGCTGGCCATATTGCAGGCCAGTATTGAGGCCTTGCTGGATGCAGGCTATATCTATATCGGTATGGACCACTTTGCCCGTGCAGAGGATGATCTGAGCTGCGCCCTGGAAAACGGCAGTCTGCATCGGAACTTTCAGGGGTATGCCACCCACGCCGATTGTGAACTCGTGGCCATGGGCATCAGCGCCATATCCCGGGTCGGCGACTGCTATGCCCAAAATGCCCATACCCTTGACGACTACTATCGGCTTATCGACAGTAGTCAGTTGGCGATTGGGCGAGGTGTTGTTCTCAACCTTGATGACCTGGTTCGACGCGATGTCATCGATCAGTTGATGTGCCGTTTTACGCTTGATTTTGATGCCATCGAAAGAGCTCACGGTATTGTATTTGACGAGTACTTTGAAACCGAGCTGAGAGACCTTGAAGCAATGATCTCCGATGGTTTGCTTGAGTCCCGCAACAGGCAGTTGATCGTGACGCCCAAGGGGCGGTTGCTAGTGCGTAATATCAGTATGGTGTTTGATGCCTATCGACAGACCGATGGCGATGGGCAGCGGTTTTCCAAGGTGATCTAGCCCCCAATAAACTAAGGAAATTCTGATCAATTGAACTTGAACCGCCAAGATGCCAAGAATTTTCTTTATAAAAATCAACATGCTATTAGCTTGGCGACCTTGGCGGTTGA
>DRJZ01000033.1 GCA_011052015.1 Acidiferrobacteraceae bacterium
CTATTAAATAATCACGAAGAATTTGCTTTTCACCTTGAAAATCTCTCTGAGAAAATGGCGATGAGCATCCTGGAGAAGCTTAAAGTTAAGCAATGATCCATGGGGTTTCTTAAAAGATGAGTAAAACCACGTTACAAGAAAGGCCATTATGGTCTTTTACATAGGAGAAGGACTAATGACCAAAGGCGAGCCATTCGTAAGAGCGTTATTCCTCATAGCTTTAGGTTTCCTTCTTTCATTCAAAAGTATAGCAGGAGATATTGAAGCCGGATTGGCGGCATATAAGGCTAGGGACTATGAGTCAGCGGCACACCTGTTACGACCCTTGGCTGAGCAAGGTGATGCTGAGGCTTTATATATGTTGGGACGTATGTATCACTATGGTTACGGCGTACAAAGAGATGGGCGTAAGGGGATGGAATTGATAACCAAATCCGCTAAGCGAGGACACCCTGAGGCCCAGTTAAGTTTTGCGCAAATGTTAGATGTTGCCGGTCTTTATGTTGAAGAAAGTAAATGGGTGCGCAAAGCAGCGAAACAAGGAAATGGGGCTGCCCAACTACGAATGGGATATTTGTATGCAAAGGGTAGAGGGGTGCCTAAAAATAAATCCAAGGCGGTTAACTGGTGGCGTAAAGCAGCGAAG
Source organism: Acidiferrobacteraceae bacterium (assembly GCA_011052015.1). Lineage (GTDB taxonomy): Bacteria > Pseudomonadota > Gammaproteobacteria > HyVt-429 > HyVt-429 > HyVt-429. The sequence goes on from DRJZ01000033.1 coordinate 647, forward strand.
CAAGGCAATGCTGGAGGACAAAACAAATTAGGTTTCGCGTATTACAACGGTTTTGGGGTAACTAAGGATGAGGCTGAAGCAGTCAAGTGGTGGCAAGAAGCTGCAAAGACATGGCGTCGAGCGGCAGGAAACGGTATTGCGTCTGCGCAATATATGCTCGGTACCGCGTATTTAGAGGGGAATGGCATAGCAAAGAGTGGAGCTGAGGCCGCGAGATGGTATCGCAAGGCTGCTGATCAAGGATACGTAAAGGCGCAAACAAGTCTGGGGGCGTTGTATTACTATGGCCGAGGTGTTCCTAAAAACACAGCTGAAGCCGTAAAGTGGTCGCGGAAAGCGGCAGAGAGCGGTTCAGCTAATGCGCAATACAATCTCGGGATTGCATACCATTTGGGTTCAGGAGTACCAAAAAGTGAGACTAAAGCACTTAAATGGTGGCGTAAGGCTGCAAAAAAAGGACATGCCGGGGCGAAGCGAAAGCTGAGTGAGTGAGGCTTTTGATAATTCTTCTGCGTTGTATTCATAATAGGGAGAAACAAAAATAGACAAATTATTCGGATTATTTCTGATAACAACCATTCTCTTTTCTGCCGAGGTGGGGGCCGTGGACGAACCCGCAGTCGATCCCTTTGGTTTTCTTGGCATAAAGTGGGGTGCGGACATTTCTCAAGTCCCAAATATGAAGCCGAGATATAAGTGGGAACGGGACCCAGAGCTATCTGAAATTAAGATGTACGTACGTACGACGGATAAGCTGAAAATTGGTGGGAAAGAGACTGTGCGTCCAGTATATACGTTCTACAAAGGGATGTTCGGTAGAGTATCTTTTCGGTACAGAAGGTTCAGCAGCTTCAAATCACTCAAAGTTGCCTTAGACGAAGCGTACGGGGAACCAGATACTACTACTGTTTTGCATGCATCGTACTCAACAAAGTACACTTGGACTAAGGGGGATGTAATCGCTCGTCTGTTTTTCAGCAGAAGTGCAAACCCCAACGATGAAAATAGCAGTCTCGAATATACCTACATGCCCATTAAAACCCAAATGGATCGCTATATACTGGATGTCAACCTCAGGGATGATGACGACAACTAATGTGCCCGTATCCTCTGTAGTTGGGTATGCGCCAACAATGGCGTTGCTCAGGATTACCTCAAATGATTGAGCATTCGCCATTGTAAGATATTATACAGTAGATGCCTACTGCTTCTTGATGCCGGTGCCCCGTCCTGATCAGTGTCTGAATGTGGTTAATTTGGCGCTTACCCCAAATGGGCTGGAAGTAAAGGAATATCAATTATTTAAAGCTCTGGACGGCACCTGAGTACTGGCGAAATTGACTCATTGGAGTGTCAATGCGGCTGCGCCAACACATTGCGCCGGTCCTGCCCCCACCCCTCAAATCGTCGCAAAGCACTGCGAATAAAGGCTTTTTCAATCCTGATGTTTTTGGTCAACTATACTGACATTTGTTCGCCGACAGTGTAGGATTGCGCACCCGCAGTACACAGCAACCGGAGATCAATCTTCATGTCGGCAACCCAAGCGCAAATCGAGGCGGCGCTGAAAGAGGTCATTGATCCTCACCTCGACCAAGACCCTGTCACCAGCAAGTGCGTCAAGTCTGTCCAGATTGAGGGTGACAAGGTCACCGTGGATGTGGTGTTGGGTTATCCCGCCAAGACTTGGACCGACCAATATGCCCAACAGCTCAAGGCCAAGGTAGACGCGGTGGAGGGTGTGGGCGACACCACTGTCAACGTAACCACCAAGATTGTTGCCCACACGGTGCAACAGGGCGTCTCGCCGCTGGAAGGTGTCAAGAACATGATTGCCATCGCCTCGGGCAAGGGTGGGGTCGGTAAATCCACCACCGCTGTAAATTTGGCCCTGGCGTTGTCGGCGGAGGGCGCCACGGTCGGTATCCTGGATGCCGATATCTATGGCCCCAGCCAGCCCCGTATGCTGGGTATCTCGGCCAAGCCCGAGTCTAAAGACGGCCGCAGCATGGAACCGGTGGTGAGTTACCACCTGCAATCCATGTCCATCGGCTATCTGGTCGAGGAAGAGACCCCCATGATCTGGCGTGGGCCCATGGTGACCCAGGCCCTGGAACAGTTGCTTAAAGATACCCAGTGGAAGGATGTTGACTACCTTATTATTGATCTGCCCCCAGGGACGGGTGATGTCCAGCTGACCCTGGCGCAAAAGGTGCCGGTGTCGGGTGCAGTCATTGTGACAACGCCCCAGGACATTGCCCTGTTAGATGCCCGTAAGGCCTATAAGATGTTTGAGAAGGTCGAAGTGCCGGTATTAGGTGTGATTGAGAATATGAGCATTCATATTTGTAGTAAATGTGGTCATGAAGAACATATCTTCGGTGAAGGGGGTGGCCTGAGGATGGCCGAGCAGTATGACGCAAACTACCTTGGTGCATTGCCTCTGGATTTGCGTATCCGAGTCGACACCGACGAAGGTAAGCCGACGGTGGTGGCCGACCCCGACGGCCGGGTGAGTCAGATTTACAGGGAAATTGCCCGCCGAACTGCGGCCAAGTTATCCATGAAGAAAAAGGATTACTCTGACGCCTTTCCTTCTATTGTCATAGAGAATACTTAAGGAACCTCTGATTAATTCCAGCCCGGTCATTCCCGCGTAGGCGGGAATCCAGTAATGTATTGATTTTACTACTCGGTTTTGTAGTTAATACAACACTCTATAACTCAGAGATTAACCCAGCATTGAGCATTAAATCAGACAATTGGATCCGTCGTATGGCCCGGGATCACGGCATGATCGAGCCGTTTGAATCCGAACAAGTGCGGACTGTGGATAATCGTCGTGTGGTGTCCTATGGCACCTCAAGCTATGGTTACGATATTCGATGTTCGGGCGAGTTTAAGATCTTTACCAATATCAATTCTGCGGTAGTCGATCCGAAAAACTTCGATCCCAACAGCTTTGTGGATTTCGAGGGTGAGGTGTGTGTTATCCCGCCCAATTCCTTTGCCTTGGCGCGGACCGTTGAGTATTTCAGAATCCCGCGGAATGTATTGACGATCTGTTTGGGTAAATCCACCTATGCTCGTTGCGGCATTATCGTCAATGTGACTCCCTTTGAGCCAGAGTGGGAAGGTTATGTCACTCTGGAGTTTTCTAACACCACACCTTTGCCTGCCAAGATATATGCCAATGAGGGCGTGGCCCAGGTGATTTTTTTCGAGGCCGATGAGGAGTGCTCGGTGTCTTACAAAGATCGTGGCGGTAAATACCAGGGCCAGCAAGGCGTCACCTTACCCAAGGCCTGAGAAAACCATGGAAGCACCCAAGACTGTCAATGCATTTGTCGATTTGATTGAGCAGGCAATCTTTGAGGTCAAAGACCTGTTGTCCAGCATCGAATATGATGAATTGCGCGAGTACGACGAATTTGTACCTGCCTATCAGACCTTGATAGAACAGTTGGCGCAACTCAAAAGGGCGGTTACAGAGGGCGGCCATCTATTCGCCGACGGCACGGATCTGGCTTTCTACGAGTTGGCCAAACAAAACAGGCGTTCCATGCCTTATTACACGATGTTTGAGGCGCTCAACGTAGCCCATCATGCCGGTGTCGAGTAGTCGTCCTGTCCATAGATCAGGCTTTTGCGATTATCTGGATAATTTACATTTCACCACGGAGGTCACAGAGGTCACGGAGGGAAACACTGGCTTTATTTCTCTGTGCACTCTGTGACCTCCGTGGTGAAATATCATTCAACGGAAGGGATAAGTCAAAATGGCCGGGTCACTTTCGCACCCCCTTGTTAAGTGCCATCCGTGCCTGTTTCTAAGATGCTATCTATCAGGGTACCGGTTGGCCTTGACGCCCTAAGCCGGTAACATGTCCCCATGTCGGGTAACTCCATCGGAAAGCTTTTTACGTTAACGACCTTTGGCGAGAGCCATGGCCCTGCCTTGGGTGGGATTGTGGATGGCTGCCCACCAGGGCTCGCCCTGGTGGCGGCGGACCTGCAATCGGACCTGGATCGGCGCAAACCCGGAAAATCAAAATATACGACTCAACGGCGTGAAGATGATGCTGTGGAGATTCTTTCCGGTGTATTCGAGGGCCGTACCACGGGCACCCCCATCGGTCTTTCGATCAAAAACCAGGACCAGCGCTCCCGGGACTATTCGGAGATCATGGACCGGTTTCGTCCTGGTCACGCCGATTACACCTACCAGCAAAAATACGGCGTGCGTGATTATCGTGGCGGTGGACGTTCGTCGGCCCGGGAGACGGCCATTCGTGTGGCCGCCGGTGCAATTGCCAAAAAATATCTGCATGAACGTTATGGTGTCACGATTCGTGGTTACCTTTCCCAACTGGGCGAGATCAAGGCCGAGGCATTGGATTGGAATGAGGTCGATCAAAATCCATTCTTCTGTCCCGATGCCAGCAAGGTGGCCGAGATGGAGGTCTGTATCGACAAGTTGAGGAAGGAAGGCGATTCTATCGGCGCCCGCATCAACGTGGTGGCCAGTGGACTCCCTGTAGGGCTCGGTGAACCGGTATTTGACAGGCTGGATGCGGACATTGCCCATGCCATGATGTGTATCAATGCGGTAAAGGGTGTGGAGATTGGTGCCGGTTTTGAGAGTGTGACCCAGCGCGGCACCCAACATCGTGATGAAATGACCCCCGAAGGGTTTTTGAGCAACCACGCCGGTGGTGTACTCGGCGGCATCTCCAGTGGTCAGGACATCCTGGTGAGCATTGCCCTCAAACCTACCTCGAGTATCACCACCCCGTGCCGTTCGGTGGATGTAGACGGCCATGCAGTCGAAGTGGTGACTAAAGGTCGCCACGATCCCTGCGTCGGTATTCGCGCCACCCCCATTGCCGAGGCCATGCTCGCCATTGTGTTGATGGATCATGTGTTGCGCCATCGGGCCCAGAATATGGATGTGGAATCGGCGACGCCTGTTATTTCAGCCGGGAAGTAAGTTCCTGGTTTTGGCGCGAAAAGGAACTGGCCCAGTCACGCCATTTAAGCGTCAAGTGACAAGTGACAAGAAATATTTAGATTTAAATTTTAAAGGCACTTCTATTAATACCCTCTCCCTCCGGGAGAGGGAGAGGGAGAGCAAGGATACGTTATTGATTTTAATATCCCCTCGTCCCCGGATCGAGTCCGGGGCAGGCTCTAACCTTCTCCCGGAGGGACCTCGGTGCCCCCTCGTGGGGTAGAAGGGATTATCAATTAATAGAAGTGCCCTTAAGTTGGTTTACAGAAACATTCTTGTATCTTGTCGCTTGTATCTTGAAGACTGGTTTTATAACAATGCCCTACTGGCGCCTGTCCGCTTTTTATCTTTTTTATTTTGCTACCCTGGGTACGCTCATACCTTATTGGGGGCCTTATCTGCGCTCAATCGGGTTTTCGGCGATCGAGATCGGTAATCTTGTCGCGCTAATACTGGCGACCAAGATTGTCGCCCCCAATGTATGGGGTTGGATTGCCGATCGCAGTGGCCGCTGTATGGGTGTAGTGCGCCTGGCGGCCCTGTTGACCGTGGTGTGTTACATCGGTGTGTTTTTTGGCCGGGAATTCTGGTGGTTGGCCCTGGTGATGACCTTGTTCAGTTTTTTCTGGAATGCGTCTCTACCGCAACTCGAGGCGACCACGCTAAATTATGTGGACGGAGGCAACGGACACTATGGCCGGGTGCGGCTGTGGGGCTCTATCGGATTTATCGTGGCGGTGTGGTCCATGGGCGCCCTGGTCGATGTTAAAGGCGAAGCGATAATACTGCCCGTCTTACTTGTGCTGATGATAGGTATTTGGTTATCCAGTTTACTGGTGCCAGAGAGTGCCTGTCAGATGAAACACGTGCCCCACGCGCCCTTGCTACGGGTGTTCAAAAGTCCGGCGGTCGTTGTGTTTCTGTTGGTTAGTTTTTTGATGCAGGCCAGTCATGCGCCTTATTATACTTTTTACACCATCTATTTAAGTGACTACGGCTACACCAAGAGCTTGATCGGATTTCTTTGGGCCTTTGGTGTGGTCTGTGAGATTGGCATCTTTCTGGTCATGCACCGTATGAAGCTGTGGGTGAGCCTGCCCTATGTTATTCTGGCCTGCTTCGGAGTGGCGATAATCCGTTGGATATTGATTGCCCAGTTTCCTGCCGAGCTATGGATTCTCGTAGTTGCTCAGGCCATGCATGCACTGACCTTTGGTGCATTCCATGCCAGTGCAGTGCAGTTGATCCACCAGTACTTTATAGGCCCCCATCAGCACCGTGGCCAAGCGCTATACAGCAGTGTCAGTTTTGGCATGGGGGGCGCGGTGGGAAGTTTTTATAGTGGCTACAGTTGGGCGTGGTGGGGGGCGACGACGACTTTTATGTTAGCGGCGCTGATATCCGCTATTGCCTTGCTGTTAACGTATTTCTATTTATGCAGAGGGGCTGGACACCCGGCGATTCGGTAACAGTTCGACAAC
>DRJZ01000034.1 GCA_011052015.1 Acidiferrobacteraceae bacterium
AAATACCATGACGTTCATAGGCTATGAATTCCTTAAACTGCAGCCAAAGTCGCAAAGATTTGCAGTGTACTGTACAACAAGATGCGGTCAAGTCGTACATGGCGCCATATCCACATATCCTTGCCAGAACCCCACACCGTGATATGCTTGGTGTCTCAAGGGATTGAAACAAGAGGAGCCACCATGTCCAGTCCAGCACAAGACGTGATACGCCGTCACCGCTACACCGTAGAAGACTACCACCGCATGGCCACGGCCGGCATCCTACGCCAGGACCAACGGGTGGAGCTGATCAAAGGAGAGATCATCGACATGACACCCATCGGAAGCCGCCACGCCGCAACTGTAAGACAACTCGCCAAGATACTAGTGAATACTGCCGGAGATCGGGCCATTGTGTCCGTCCAGAGCCCTATCGAACTGGACGATCTCTCCGAACCGGAACCCGATCTGGCCCTGCTACGCCCCCAGGCGGATTTCTACGCCAGAGGCCACCCTCGACCGGCGGATATCCTGCTCATCATTGAAGTCGCGGACAACAGTCTGATCTTTGACCGCGACGTGAAGATACCCCTGTATGCCCGCCAGGGCATTGCCGAAGTTTGGTTGTTTGATTTAGGGACAACAAAACTGACGGTATATCGTAATCCATCAAAAGGTGGGTATGGGAAAGTGAAAACATTGGAAAGGATTAATGGCTTAACAGTGCCTATTTTAAAAGACGTAATGGTGGATTTATCGGGAGTGATGGGGTTTTAGCCAAGGTAACCCAATGCGCGATGACATTATCGGGGAAATTGACCGGTACGCGGTGGGCACAAGTGCCCACCCTTGCCATGCAGGCCTTCCAGGTGTGTGGCTGGATCACACTCTGGGTGAAGTCCAACCCCATGGCGACAACATGATGCAACGCCTATAAACAAAGGGGTTTTCGCGGTTGTGACTATGAATTTATGCAACTAACGGGGTAATAGATCGAGAACCTGATCTTGCTGTTGGAAAATACCTCCATCACCCTGCAGGTCTCGATTTATTGAGACATTGACACCAATGCTTGCCAAACTCTTGCAAGCGGCGCAGTCCACCGTTATGCTTTCCGGCTCAAGGGATTGAAACAAAAGGAACCACCATGTCCAGTCCAGCACAAGACGTAATACGACGTCACCGCTATACCATGGAGGAATACCACCGCATGGCTGCGGCCGGTATTCTACGCCAGGGCCAACGGGTGGAGTTGATCAAAGGAGAGATCATCGACATGACACCCATCGGAAGTCGCCACGCTGCCACTGTAGCCCATCTCACAAGATTACTCACAAGCGCTGTGGGGGAACATGCCATTGTCTGGGTACAAAACCCTATTGTGCTGGATGACCACTCCGAACCGGAACCCGACCTGGCCCTGCTACGACCACAAGCGGATTACTACGCCAGTGGTCACCCTCAACCGGCGGATGTTCTGCTCATCATTGAGGTCGCAGACAGCAGCCTGCACTTCGACCGAGACGTGAAGATACCCCTGTATGCTTGCCAGGGGATTGCCGAGGTTTGGCTGTTTGATTTAGAGGCGAAACGACTGACAGTGTATCGTAATCCGTCAGAGGATGGGTATCAGAAAACCGAGAATACGGAAAAACTCGGTCATTTAATCGTGCCAGGGCTGAGAGGTGTGGAGGTAGATGTGTCGGCGATACTGAAGTTTTAGTCGAGGTTGCAATGCAGAGGTGTGCAACACTCTATGTAGGTTGAGGCTGAGCGGAGCGAAGCCCAACAAATTCCTTATCTGCGATAAAAAATTATTTCTGTTTGTTGAGCTTCGCTTCGTTCAGCTCCCGCCTACGTTCGTTTTTCTTTGTGGCATAAATTTTTTACTCCGGAAATACCCCAGCAGACAAATACCGATCCCCCCGGTCACAGACGATGCTGACGATAACCGCATCTGACAATTCGCCAGATAATCGTAGCGCCGCTGCCATCGCCCCGCCGGATGAAACACCACAAAAAATACCTTCTTGTTTGGCCAATTGCCGGGTGGTCTCCTCCGCTTCCTCTTGAGTAACATCCAGGATGCGGTCAACCTTGGAGGCATCATAGATCTTGGGCAGATAGGCCTGAGGCCAGCGGCGAATGCCCGGAATAGCCGCACCCTCTTGGGGCTGCACGCCGATGATCTGAATGTCGGGGTTTTGCTCTTTCAAGTAACGTCCGGTACCCATGATGGTACCTGTGGTCCCCATGGAGCTGACAAAATGGGTGATGCGTCCATCGGTATCACGCCAAATCTCGGGGCCGGTGCCTATGTAGTGGGCTGCGGGGTTATCCGGGTTGGCGAATTGATCGAGCACCCGCCCTTTGCCCTCTTGCTCCATCTGTTGGGCGAGGTCCCTGGCCCCTTCCATTCCCTCGTCTTTGCTGACCAATATAATTTCGGCCCCATAGGCCTTCATGGCGGCCCGGCGTTCCACACTCATGTGCGCGGGCATGATCAGCACCATACGATAGCCCTTGATGGCCGCAACCATGGCCAGGGCGATGCCGGTATTGCCGCTGGTGGCCTCGATCAGGCTGTCTCCCGCACTGATCTCACCGCGCCGTTCCGCACCCAGGATCATATTCATGGCCGGACGATCTTTCACGGACCCGGCGGGGTTATCGCCCTCTAACTTCGCGAGCAGGATGTTAGTGGTGACGCCGGGCAGTCTTTGCAATCGTACTAAAGGGGTGTTGCCGACAAAATCTTCCAGAGTGTTCATGGCTGTGATTCTAACACGGCTCCATGTGTTCAATAATGAGTTGTGCCGAACGCCTGCCATTATAGATATTCACATCCAGTCGATAGGCCGCATGGACCCGATCCCATTCGGGCAGTTGTCCATCTGGCACAAGATTAAAGCCGATGGCGTCAATCTGACGATTACTATGTTGCCGCTGAAGCACCATCTTGATGTGCCGTTGACCGACGATACGTTGCTGCACCACCTGAAACACCCCGTCGAAGGTGGGTTCGGCAAAGGCCTGGCCCCAGGGGCCAGCCTGGCGCAAGGTCTCGGCGAACTGTATGCCCAGATCCGCCTCACTCAACTCACCATCGCTAAGGATGGTATTTTCCAGAATCTGGCCGTCCAAGTGTCTTTCGACCTCGATGATAAACGCGGCCTTAAAGTCATCAAATTGTTCGCGCTTAAGGCTTAATCCTGCGGCCATGGCATGACCACCAAATTTATCCAACAGGCCCGGATGAGATGTGGCCACCGCATCCAGCACATCGCGTATATGCAAGCCCTCAATGGATCGCGCCGAACCCTTGATCTCGCCCTCCAATCCAGGAGCGAAGGCAATGACGGGACGATGGGTTTGCTCCCGCACCCGGGAGGCCAGGATGCCAATGACCCCTTGGTGCCAGTCTTCCCCAAAAAGACAAAGGCCCACCGGTAGCATCCCCTCAAGCTCTAATGTAGGCAAAAGAGCCAGGGCCTGTTCCTTCATCCCGGTTTCAATTTTTCGGCGGGCAATATTCAATTCATCCAGTCCCTGGGCAATGCGCCATGCTTCATCTTCATCATCAGACAGCAAACAGCGTATCCCCAGACTCATATCGTCTAAACGACCGGCGGCATTGAGCCGAGGACCTAAGGCAAAGCCCAAGTCCGAAGTGACAATTTGGCCCAGTTGCCGCTTTCCCAATTCGAGTAAGGCGCGTATCCCGGGCCGGCACTGCCCGACATTGATGCGCGCCAGACCTTGGGCCACCAAGGTACGATTGACCTGATCCAGCGGTACCACATCCGCCACGGTGCCCAAGGCCACTAAATCCAAATAGCGCGCCATATTAGGCTCGGCGATGTTCTTCTGGTCGAACCAGCCACTGTCTCTCAGTGCGGTACGCAAGGCACTGAGTACATAAAAGATCACACCAACCCCGGCAAGATTCTTGGAAGGAAATCCATCGCCGGGCTGATTGGGATTGACAATGGCATCCGCCGTTGGCAACGCGCTACCCGGTAGGTGGTGGTCGGTGACGATCACCTTCATGCCGAGTTTATGGGCAGCATCCACACCGTTCACACTGGAGATACCATTGTCCACGGTTACGATGACATCTGGTTTACGCTTGGCCGCTTCGGTGACGATCTGTGGCGTCAATCCATAGCCGTACTCAAATCGATTGGGGACTAGATAGTCCACATGGACGGCGCCCATGGCCCTTAAGGCCAATACCGCTAAGGTGCAACTGGTGGCCCCATCGGCATCAAAATCACCGAGGATTAAGATCCTATTTTCATGCCTGACGGCATCCTGGAGTATCTGAACCGCCTCTGACATACC
>DRJZ01000035.1 GCA_011052015.1 Acidiferrobacteraceae bacterium
AAGATAAAAATACAAAGGGTAACTTTGGTTTATCCTTTCCCTTATCCTAAAATCCAGCATGATTATGCCGCTAAAACAATCAGGATTTCTGGCAATATTGACAACTCATGGACTATCCTGGCGGATAACATTGAACATCAATTTGACAGGATACGTTTCAAAAATGACCGCCCCATTTATGGGGGTGCACATCAGACAATCTGGTTTAATCCAGTCCTGGTGAATGCCATCAAGGTCGAGATTCTTGTGCCCAGAACGGGGAAGACCTGGAATATAGGGACACTTGAATTCGGCGAATATAGTAGTAATCCCAGATAAATCCATGCAAGATCAATATGACCCCTAACCCTTAGAAACAATTTAGACCTGGCTCGGGTTTACTGGAAGAGGAAGTAGTAGCACTGGAAAGATACGTTTACTTGGCCAAATAGGCATTATCCCTTATCTTCCAATCGGCAACGCTGCCTGAATCTCGCTGATATAAATCCACCCTGCCTCGGGCTGGCCGGTTTGGCCATGTTCCTGAATTATACGCACCGCCTCAGCGGTGCGGTTCTCATCATCGCAGACCAGTTCCAACTTCATCTCGGTAATAACCTCATCGCCGATTTCGATGGAGTATTTCTGCTCTTTCGTATCCAGCGCCTTGAGCATCCCCTTGACGTCGATAACAGACAGGTTACGAAAACCCGCCGCTCCAAGGGCGCGGACGATATCCGCTACCCGGTTGCGGTGAATGAAGGCCTTGATCTCTTTCATGGTTGTTTCTCCTTCCGGGTCTCCATCCACTCATAGATAACGGGTAAGAGAACCAATGTTAGCAAAGTTGAGGTAATGAGGCCGCCGACCACCACCGATGCGAGCGGTCGTTGGGTTTCAGCACCCACACCACTGGACAGCAGCATAGGAATCAATCCGAGAATGGTCACGCTGGCGGTCATCATCACCGGGCGCAGTCTGAGCTCTGCGCCCTTGCGCACCGCCTCACCGACGGAAAGACCCTTTTCGCGCAGCTCGTTGATGAAGCTCACCAGCACGATGCCGTTGAGCATGGCCACACCGAACACCGCAATGAAGCCGATAGCCGAGGGCACCGACAGGTACTGCCCGGAGATCCACAGCGATACCAGCCCGCCAATAGTGGCAAAGGGAACGTTGGCGATAATCAAGGTCGCGTACTTCACAGAATTGAAGGCGGTGTAGAGCAGCACGAAGATGAAAAAGATCGTCAAAGGCACAATGATCGACAACCGCTGCAACGCACGCTGCTGGTTCTCGAAGGCGCCACCCCACTCGATCCAGTAGCCAGGCGGCAGCTTCACCTGTTGCGCGATGGCCGCGTTGGCATCGTTGACGAAGCCATCCACATCGCGGCCGCGCACATCCATCTGGACAACCGCATAGCGCTGCAACTGCTCGCGGCGTATGAATGAGTAGCCTTCCGCCGTGGTCACCTCGGCGACCCGTGCCAGCGGCACGATAGCACCGCGAGCCGTGCGTAGCGGGATGTTGCGGATCGCTTCCACGGAAGCCTTGGACGCATCATTCAGGCGTGCCGTGATAGCGAAGCGTTTGACACCATCGATCAACGTTGAGACCGGCTGGTTACCGATGCCAGTTCTTACCACGGTGAGCACGTCGTCCGCGTTGAGCCCGAATCGAGCGAGTGCCTCGCGATCGACTTTAATGCGGATCTGTGGCTTACCGAGATTTGCCTCCAACGACAGATCTGCTACCCCGGGCACTCTGGCGATTGCATTCTTGATCTCACTACTCAAGCGATCGAGTTCACCCAAATCCTCGCCGTAGAGCTTGGCAGCCAGCGTGGCGCGCACGCCGGAGATCAGATCCTCGACACGCATTTGAATGGGCTGGGTAAATGAAATAACGGCAGTGGGCACGGCTTTCTTCAGTCGTTCGCGCATAGTGTCGGCTAGTTCCTCAATGGAACGGGTCCACTCATCCTTGGGTTTGAGCCCGGTGTAGACTTCCATGTAGTTGACATCGGCGATCTCGCCTTTTTCTGCCCGGCCGATCATGGCGATTGTAGTTTTCACTTCCGGAAACTCCGCAAGTGTCGTCTCGATTTTCTTGGAGATCTCGATAGACGTTTCCAGCGAGGTTGAAGGTATCAAGCTCACACGCCACATGATCGAGCCTTCCTGCAGCGTGGGCATGAACTCCTTACCCAGCAGAGGATACAGCGCCAGACTCCCCGCTAATAATGCAACTGCGGTGATCATAACGATCTTTTTGTTCGCCAGCGACCAGGCCAGCATGGGCAAATAGCCCCGTTTGATCCAGCGCACCAGTAACGTGTCCCGCTCTTCTTTAGGCTTGAGAATCAGTGATGCCAGCACCGGGATGATCGTTAGCGTCAACAGCAGTGAACCGGCCATGGCAAAGCTGATATTAAACGCCATCGGTTTGAACAACTTGCCCTCCAGACCTTGTAGGCTAAACAGGGGCATGAACACCACAATGATAATAATAATGGCGAAAGTGATAGGGTTGGCCACTTCGCGTGCAGCGGTCAATACAGCGGCAGTGCGATTGACTTTCTCACCCTTTTCACGCCACTCGGCCATGATGCGAAAGGCATTTTCGGTCATCACCACTGCCCCATCCACCATCATGCCGGTGCCGATGGCCAGACCCGCCAACGACATCAGATTAGCCGACAGCCCCGCCTCCTTCATGAAGATGAAAGCGATCAGCATCGCCAACGGAAGGGCAGCTATGACGACAATGGCCGAGCGCAGTTCGCCAAGGAACAGGAACAGCACGATTGCCACCAGGATGGAGCCCTCGATCAGCGCCCGCTCCGCGGTCGACACCGCCTTCTCCACCAACTCGGTGCGTTCGTAAACGGTCTTGATCGCCACGTTCTTGGGCAAGGCCGACTGCGCGATGGCCACCTTTTTCTTAACCGCATCGACCACATCGGCGGCATTGGTGCCAATGCGCGCTAAGGCCATACCCATCACCACTTCCTTGCC
>DRJZ01000036.1 GCA_011052015.1 Acidiferrobacteraceae bacterium
AAAACAAGTCAACTACGATCGGCAGTATTGACGCTGGTCCTTTCGATGACGTTGTTGGCGGCCGGTCTGACGGACGCGGCGGCGCAATCACCCATGCGCTTTCGTGATACGCCGGGGGCCAAGGCGTTTGTCGCCAAAGACTACCCCCGTGCCCTGGAGGAATTTCGCAGGCTGCGCCAGGCCAACCCCAATAACACCCTGATCCTGCGCTACCTCGCCATTACCCTGAGCCAACTCGGCCGTTACCAAGAGGCCATCGGTATCTTTAAAGAAGCACTGGCCATCGCCCCGAACAAGGCCTGGATACACTATCATTTGGGTGTAACCTATTACAATGCGCGGCTGGGTAAACAGGCCGCCGCGTCATTCAGGCGGGTGATGGCCCTGGCGCAGGGCACGCAATATGCCCAACTGGCGTCTCGTTACCTGGATGCCATCGCCCAGCAGCAGAGCCAACAACAACGTATCGGCACACCACAACGGTTTGGCGCCTTTGTCCAGGGTGGCTACCAGTACGACAATAATATCCCGGCCGCCGCCAATGGCGTGGCCGGCCCTCGCGGCGGCAACCGCTTCACCGGTTACGTCAACCTGGATTACTACCTACACCGTTCGCCGGTGTGGTTGGTCACGGCATCGATCAACGGTTACCAGAACTGGTACGACGGCAACAACTTCAACGCCCTGGAAACACCCCAATACAGCGGTGGCCTGCGCGCGCAACGCACCGGGACCCTGGGCCGGTACCCCTATATCGGTTCGGTCAACTACAACTACCGCAGGGTCTATCTATCGGATGGTAGTCCCTACAGCCGGTCCCATGCCCTCACCCTCGGCCTGCGGATGAACCTGAGCAAGACCACCGCAACCTATGGTTATTACCGCTATACCAACGATGACTTCGCAGCGGAGGGATTCGACCCGGTGTTCTCGTCCCGCGACGCCAATAACCATGCCCTGGGTTTGCGCCACACCTGGTATTTTGCCCAACGTCAGGGCCAGGTTTCGGTCGGGCTGGACTATCAGAAGAATGATGCGCGAGGCTTGAATTTCGAAATGGATAGCCTGAGCGGAAAAATTAATGCCATCTTTCCTTTGCCCTGGGCGCTGCGCGCTGAATTTGATGTAGGCTACGGCACGGACGACTATAGCCAGTTTGTCGGGCCGGTGCGCCGCAAGACAGATCGAAAGACGGTTTCCGCCGGACTATCCCGCTGGTTCGGGCAACGTGTGCAGATGCGGCTCGACTACAGTTACCGGGACGAAGCGTCCAGTTACGATCAACTCTCCTATGACCGCACGGTCTGGGGGGCGAGCCTGAACTATGTCTATTAACCCACTAAAGCATTGGACTGCGCAAACCCTGGCACTTGCGCTGTGGGCCGGGATCACGGCGGCGCCGGTATACGCGCAGCAGATTAATGAACCCGACACCTTACAGGCCAATCGGGACATCGACCTGTATATGAACAGATTGCACGGCCCCATCTGGCAACCGGTATGGTTCCTCCCTGGGGACGCGCCCGGCGCCCTGCCCGGTTCACCGATCTACAAACAGGAACCGCTGGGCAGCCAGGAGGACTTTCGGCCGCCCCCAGTGGTGGTGGTACCCACCCCCGTCACCCCGCCACCGAGCAGCGGCGGTGGCAAGGTAGCACCACCACCGGCACCACCACCCGCAGCGCCACCACCAAAGCCCTGCAATATTAGCGTGTTCCCGCCAATCTGTCCGTAAGGACCCGGGGGGTCTCTGCCCCCATTCGTACCGGGTATTTTGGCTTGCCCGGAAAATATGCAGGGTCCCCTCTGACGGCACGAATCGGGCAGGGGCTCGATTGCGCGCTCCCGCCGTGCCTATGGTTCCGCCCCTTCCCGTGCCTCGATCCTGCGTTATGCCGACCACGGCGCACCAATAAAAAAAGCGCCCGTTCAGGCGCTATAAGAAGGAATTCGCTCTGCGCGATGGGTAGTCGGCCTATGGCCCACTACCCGATCACGGCTACCAAAGCTTAAAAATATCTTCTGCCGGTGGCGAAGACTTTACCTCATTTTTTTTTTGCGGCCCCAGAGGCCGCCTTACGTTTAGACTTCCGCTTCTTGGGAGCCTTTTTCTTTTTGGCCTTCTTGCGCTTCTTGGTGGCCTTTTTCTTTTTCTTAGCTTTCTTCTTTTTCTTTACCTTTTTCTTCTTTTTAGCCTTTTTCTTCTTTTTCTTTACCTTTTTCTTCTTTTTCTTTACCTTTTTCTTCTTTTTCTTTACCTTTTTCTTCTTTTTCTTGGTTTTTTTCTTCTTTTTAGCTGCTTTCTTCTTTTTCTTTACCTTTTTCTTCTTTTTAGCAGTCTTTTTCTTCTTCTTGGTCACACGTTTTTTCTTAGTGGCCTTCTTTTTAGCCGTCTTACGTTTCTTGGTGGCCTTTTTCTTGGTGGCCTTCCGTTTCGTCTTTCGTTTTACAGCCATAGTGCTTCTCCTTTTCAGGGTGTGATATCGGTCAGGATGATAAATGGGATGCGCGCTGTACAAGCACGCACGTATCCAAAGTACGAAACACGCCCTTTACAGCCACACAGACCGCGCGGGAGCGTATTTCAGGTTGGATTCTTTCGAATAGAGTGAATAAGGCGCCTGCACGGGTTAATACCGGCTTACACACGCCCCTGGACGTTGACAGGATACTCAATATTCTATTTCGTTCCGTAGTTGTTTAAGTTCTAGTTTCGTTTTACAACTTATTTCGTTTAATGAAATTCAATGCGGGTTGTTAATGTAACGGTCTGCTCTTCACTTCTTTGAAACAAAAAACAACCGCACATCGAAATTCGAACTTAACTATAACTAGCCAACATTAAAAGTCAAGTTTCTATAACTCTAATTATTTTGCCTTTCATGGCTATATCCCCCTCATCTACAACAAATTTTCTTACAATTTTATAATTTACCTCGATCAAACCCAAAAAATGGTTTTCAAACCCGATTGAAGGTGAATTATTGAAATTTTTTGCGTTATAAATACGTCTTAAAGACATTATTTCTAATAATTGCACCTTTTAATTAAGTTTTCAGGCGAAAAAAATATAATTTAACCGCATTTTGACTCGCCACAGCTAAGACAAGTCATGCAACCATCCATTTTGATCACCGCTTTGGTGCTGCACTTGTAACAAAGCTTCGCGCCAGTGGGAAAAGAGCCTTCCGTATCAGTCTCTGTTGCCATTGCAACGTCGGCACTCTCTTCATACTGCTTACGCTTCTCTGCAATAAGCTTTTTTTGTGCCTCATCAAGGCCCTCATCGGCAATAAGACCAATCATTTTGAGATGATTTTCAATGGCGTCACCAATCTCGGCAACCAGTGACGGCATATAATGGCCACCCTTCTTAAAGTAACCACCACGGGGATCAAATACACTACGCAATTCTTCAACCAGAAAGGTGACATCACCACCCTTGCGAAATACTGCGGAAATAATCCGCGTCAGGGCTACAATCCACTGAAAATGGTCCATATTCTTGGAATTGATGAAAATTTCAAACGGTCGGCGCTTCTCGTGACTGGTACCGGGGTTAAGCACCAAATCGTTAATGGTGACGTACAGGGCATGCTCGGAGAGGGGGGTCTTGATCTTGTAGGTACTGCCTACCAACATCTCCGGGCGTTCCAGTTTTTCATGCATATGCACGACGTTATCGGTGCCAGTATCCTGCCCGGACGAGGTTTGCGTCACCCGCTCGGGTAAAGCGGCAGCCGAGCCGCCGTCTTTGAGCACTTCGTATTTCATAATTTTCTTGTCGATCTTGATGGTCATCTGCTTTCCTCCTGCCTCAACCCAACGATGGGGCGGGCGCTGTCTTTCAAGTCTATGGGTCAGAACTTACCGTAGTAGCCTTCTTTTAGGGCATCGTAAAGATTGGCGGCAGTATGGGTCTCGCCGTCATAATCTATTTCTTCGTTTCCCTTGGCCTCAATGATCTCGCCATTTTCCAGCTGGAACCGGTACACCGTTTTCTCCAGGTCCTCGTTCTTGACCAGCACCCCCTGAAACACGGTGGGGTTAAACCGGAACGTGGTACATCCCTTTAACCCCTTTTTATGGGCATAAAGATAGATGTCCTTGAAATCTTCGTAGGGATAGTCTGTGGGGACATTGGCCGTCTTTGAAATAGAGGAGTCTACCCAGCGTTGCGCTGCCGCCTGCACATCCACATGCTGCTTGGGTGTAATTTCGTCGGCACTGACAAAGTAGTCTGGAAGTTGGTTGGTGGGATCTTGGGCATTCGGGGTGGCATCCGGATTCACCAGGTTACGGTAGGCAAGCAGTTCAAGGGAATAGACGTCCACCTTCTCCTTGGTCTTCTTACCCTCTCGAATCACGTTGCGGCTGTACTGATGGGCAAATGAGGGTTCAATACCATTGCTGGCATTATTGGCCAGAGACAAACTGATGGTGCCGGTGGGGGCAATGGAGGTGTGATGGGTGTAACGGGCACCGGTCTTGGCGATCTGGTCGGTAAGCTCATCATCGAGTTGCTGCATATAGTGGCTGTAACGAGCAAGCAATACCTTACCGGGCACCTTGTCGCCAATCTTGTAGCCGTCGCGGCTCATCTTCGGCCGCTTGGCCAACATCTCGGCGGTGACGGTGAACTCTTCCAGCATGATCGGGGCCGGCCCCTTCTCCTCGGCCAGAGCCAAGCCGATCTCCCAACCCGTTTGCGCCATGACTTTGGCGACCTGATCGGTAAAGGCCAGAGATTCAGTTTCACCGTATTTCATTTTCATCATAGTCAGGGTCGAACCCAGGCCCAGAAAACCCATGCCATGACGGCGCTTGTGTTCGATCTCATGACGTTGCCGGGCCAAGGGCAGGCCATTGATTTCCACTACATTATCCAGCATGCGGGAAAAGATACGCACCACCTTACGATAGTTTTCCCAGTTGAATTTCACGAAGTCGGTAAACGGGTTTTCGACAAACTTGGTCAGATTGACCGAACCCAGCAGACAACTCCCATAGGGCGGCAAGGGCTGTTCACCGCACGGATTAGTGGCGCGAACCTCTTCACAGAACCAATTGTTATTCATCTCATTGATGCGATCGATGAGGATAAAACCCGGCTCCGCGTAGTCATAGGTGGAAGACATGATGGTGTCCCACACCCGCCGTGCCGGTACGGTCTTATAGACCCGGCATGCCACCTTGCCCACATCATCGGTGATGTAGCCTTCCTTTACTGGCCAATTTTGCCACACGATAGGAGTCTTTTTGTCTTCGTACTCCTGGGGGCTGGCGGGAAATACCAGATCCCAGGGGGCGTCTTCTCTGACCGCCTGGATGAACTCGTCGGTAATCAGGCAGGACAGATTGAACTGACGCAGACGGCCATCCTCGCGCTTGGCGAGGATAAAATCTAATATGTCTGGATGGACAATGTCAAAAGTGCCCATCTGAGCGCCGCGACGGCCACCGGCGGAGGACACGGTAAAACACATGGCATTAAAGATGTCCATGAAGGACAGCGCCCCGGAAGTATAGGCTCCGGCACCGCTGACAAAGGCCCCCTTTGGCCGCAGGGTGGAAAATTCATAGCCAATCCCGCAGCCGGCCTTGAGGGTTAACCCGGCCTCATGGACCTTGGAGAGGATGCCGTCCATGGAATCGACGATGGCGCCGGACACAGTGCAATTAATGGTGCTGGTAGAAGGCTTGTGCGCCAGGGCGCCGGCATTGGACAGTATCCGCCCCGCCGGAATGGCACCCTGCTCCAGAGCCCACAGGAACTGGCCATACCATTCCTCCCGCTTTTCGGGAGTCGTTTCCACATCCGCCAGGGCTCGAGCCACCCGTTCGTATGTCTGATGGACAGTGGCGTCCAAAATCTCGCCTTCCTTGGTTTTTAACCGGTACTTCTTATCCCAGATATCCTCTGAGGCGGGCTGTAGCGGAATCTGGGCCACGGATTGGGACTGGGGGGGTACGGGGACCGCTTTCATAGTAAATAACTCCTCCATGGCTGTTAGGCAATGCCTAGATATACCGTTTTATAGTCGGGTGAACCCCAACATATTGTGTTTGGGCGAAAAGAGTAATCCTCTCAACATCGGCCGTCAATAGACAATCGACAATGGGTACATTGGCGTCGATTACGACCCTAAACCACCCCAAAAGCCGCTCCGATTGACCTTGCATTTCCGTGAAACCGGCAGGACCCGTCACACCCCGTGCATCGACCGTCTCTGATAACAGGTCATGCCGGGTGTCCACGTCATACCGAATGCCGGGTCAGGCCCGGCATTCGGTACAGGTAAATTTTCTTTTTATAAATGTCTATAATAGCTATTTCCTTAGTGATACCCGCCGAAAATGGATGCAAAGCAGGGCAATATTGAAGCGGGGAGGGGAGACGGCGGAATACAGAAAGATCTCACAGTGATTAGGTAAAAAGTGAGGTAATCGGCTGTTCAACAACTGTGGACTTTAGGGGAAAGGGCTCTTATTATCCT
This sequence comes from Acidiferrobacteraceae bacterium, assembly GCA_011052015.1. GTDB lineage: Bacteria > Pseudomonadota > Gammaproteobacteria > HyVt-429 > HyVt-429 > HyVt-429. The sequence continues at coordinate 6,498 of DRJZ01000036.1, forward strand.
TACTACTTTACTTTTTACTTGTGCTTATTAGAAGATGCTCCAATTCTCATTAGGAGCATTATATTTCTTATTCGCACTCTCAATTATAAATTTGATGAATCATGCATAAAATAAAAATATTCTTTTCGATCCTGAGTCTAGGCATTTTATCTTCCAATATCGTCATTGCTGATCAGGGCATCACCAATCCCGTGCATGGTAAACACGTTGGAGAAATTGTTTGGTCAAAAAAACCGATTGATTTTCGTTCACCGAATGAATCTTCTTTTCAAAAAACATTCAACGCTGGCGATGCAATTTATGGTCGCGTTTATCAAAAAAATGCTATAAATAATTACCAGTCCTATAACAATGGCAGTTCATCGGCCATCCGGGATGGCGGTTACGAGATTCGTGCGATTATTGATGGCAAGCCAATAGCAAGTTCTTTTGGTGTATTTTATGATGGGAATTTATCCGGCAAAGCAGCAAGTGAATGGACCACCTGGCGTTTTTCACCCTACCCAGAAAATCCAGAGCAGGGTTTTGAACAGGATATAGCCAATAAATGGACGAAGGCCGTACGTGGACTGACCGCAGGAAATCACAAAATACGTTTTGAAGCATGGGGAACACAGGGTCAATATAAAACTAAACAGCCTATAGCTGCTGGTGAATTCACTTTAGTTTTAGCTGCTGGCGATAAAATCAGTAGCACCACAAAATTTCCTGAAGACAGTTACTCAGGATCAGATAAGGATAGCCTTAAGCAAAAAATGAAACGGGCGCTTGTCGGTCCGGTTGCTAAAAATGTCAGTGAATTGACCAAAATGGCCATAGCATCAGAATGGAAACAGGGTGTGTATAAAAAACAGATTCCACGTCTGGAATATCGGAAAATTACCGGCATAGCCTTATGGCGTGATACAAACAACGACCAGCTCTGTCGCTTTGTAAGTTATAACTTTATCCAGGATAAAATGGCCAGTGGCTGGTCACCCCTGCGCTTTCATGGTTTCTGTAATGGCTGTAATGAAGGTGAAGTAGATTGCCAAAGTAAATAAACCGTGGACACCCTTCTGCTTGGCCTCAATCAGGGCCTTGCGGGTATCCTCTATTCCATATTGACCGCGATAACCGTCATAGCCATGTAAGCCCCCTCCCCGTGGTAGGTCCCTTTCCATACATCTTCGGGACGCCTTTGGGGACCGGCATCCGGCCGGTAGTCACCGTCTCCGGCGGCATGCAGAAATTCGTCAGGGGTTGCACCCGAATCCTGGTGAACAGACTGTAACAGGGCCTTTCCCCTTCTCGGTATAAGACCTCATCAGACTGCGCCACCTTGAAGAACTTAGCTCATGCACTGCGGTGAGCATTTCCACATCATCCAGGCCGCTGCCCTTGAGGTTGCGGGTCATGTGGGCAAACTTCACCAGCTTGGCAGCCTCGGCCAGGGGGCCATCCACCCAACGGGTCTCGCCGCCAATAATGAGATAGCGACCCACCAGGTCTGAGGCAGTCAGGTCGTCGGACAGGACACCGTAATCAAAGGCCGCTGTAGACGCCACGCCATATGTTCCATAAACCGGGTCTTGCCACAACCGGTAGGGCCTTTTAGCAATACTGGTAACTGGTTGTTATAGGCCGCCTGGAAGAGCGCCACCTCACAACCCACGGGCTCATAATAGGGTTTCTCGGCAACGAGGTGTTGTTCGGATTTTAGAATTTGTGCAGCCAAATCAGGACATCCTTAAAAATATTTTCATTCATCATGTATTCGAGAGGGAGGCGCCATAAACAGGCTACCGCACTGAGCTTAATCGACAAAATGAGAGTATGCCAAAGAATGCCCGTCAAGGGTTCCCCTTTACACTGGGATTCACCACCTTCACAGCGAAATGACGATCCTTTTGCAGGATTATAAATCTTGACCAAAGCAGTCATTCATCCAATCTATCAAGGCATATTAAATTTCAATCTTTATTACAGCAACCGGGAGTAGCGAAGTGGTCGCCAGCAGAGTATTGTTCCCCCTCCCCGCACCCTGGGCCATACGGTCTGGAGGGTGTTTTGCAGCAGTCTGTATGAGACGTTAAGCGGGTTTGAATTTAATCAATGGGGTAAGTCGGGTAGCGAAAATGTTAACCCTGGCCCCATTTTTATTTCTTAGGCGAGGTGCGTAGCTAAAATAGCCCCTACAGTTAGGACTTCGCAGCAAGCTGCGGGGCATTACAGCCTTAAGGGCACTTCTATTAATCCCCTCTCCCTCTGGGAGAGGGCAAGAGTGAGGGAATAAAACAAGGATAAGTTGTTGATTTTAATGTCCCCTCATCCTAACCTTCTCCCGGAGGAACCTCGGTACCCCCCTTGTGGGGTAGAAGGGATTATCAATCAATAGAAGTGCCCTTAAGAGATTACAGGTTTTAATTTCACGAATCTGGTGGAGGTTCATCAATGACGGATTTAGTCGCGACAAACGAGACGATCCTGGTGGTCGGCGGCGGCATCAGTGGCATGACTGCGGCGATTGAAGCCGCCGAGTGCGGTAAGGATGTGGTCCTGATCGAAAAGACCCCGGCCCTGGGTGGGCGGGTCAGTCAGCTCTATAAGTATTTTCCCAAACTGTGTCACCCTGTCTGCGGCCTGGAAATTAATCTGCGTCGACTCAAGGCCCAAAAGCGCCTGCGCGTGCTGACCATGGCCCAGGTCACCAATATCAGCGGCAATGCCGGCGACTACAGCGTGTCGATTAAGGTATCGCCGCGTTATGTGAACGAGAACTGCACCGCCTGTGGCGCCTGCGCCGAAGCGGTCAGCAGTGAGATCGACGACCCATTCCAGTACAACATGAGCAGGACCAAGGCCGTTTACCTGCCCTTCAATATGGCCTACCCCCAGCGTTACGTAATTGATGGGTCCATCATCGGCACCGCCGAGGCCGATCAGGCCAAGACCGCCTGTCAATATAATGCGGTGGACCTGGACATGAGTGAGGAGACCCTCGAACTCAAGGCCGGTGCAGTGATCTGGGCGACGGGTTGGAAACCCTACGACGCCAACAAGATTCAACCCTATGGTTACGACCGCTACGCCAATGTTATCACCAGCGTCGAGTTTGAACGCATGATGGACCCCTACGGCCCCACTGCGGGCAAACTGCTGCGACCGTCGGACAACAAAGAGGCCAAAAATATCGCCTTCATTCAGTGCGCCGGTTCCCGTGACCGCAATCACCTCACCCATTGCTCGCGCATCTGCTGCATGGCTTCACTCAAGCAGAGCACCTATATCAGCGAACAATATGGTGATGACGACGATGCCAAGTCGACCATTTACTACATCGACATACGCGCCATCGACCGCTTTGAGGATTTTTATAAAAAGGTCCAGGACGACCCCAAGACCCACTTTGTAAAATCCAAGGTTGCCAACATCACCGAAGATGAAAAAACCGGCGACGTCATCCTCCACGGCGTCGACACCGAGGGCTACAACCGCTATGACAACAGCCACGACCTGTGTGTGCTGGCCGTGGGCATGACCCCCAACGCCAACATCAAGGAGGTGGCTGCGGACACCCATACCGATGTCAGTGGCTTCATTGAGGCCGACGAGGCCAATGGCGCCATTTTTGGCGCCGGGTGTGCGAGTAACGCCCTGGACGTGAACCGTTCGGTTCAACACGCCACGGCAGCAAGTTTACGTGCGATTCAAGTGGTGAATCGCGTCGCCAGTGCGGAGGCTTAAGACAATGGCAGACGAAAAGAAGATAGCAACCTATATCTGTCAGGGCTGTGGTCTGGGCGATCGCCTGGATACTGCGGAACTGGCCAAGATTGCAGAAAAGGAAGGCAAGGCCGCCATCGTGCGCGAACACGAGTTTTTGTGTAACGCCGACGGGGTGGCCACCATCCAGAAAGACATCGATTCGGAAGGCGTCACCCATGTCTGCGTGGCCGCCTGTTCCCGCCGCGCCAAGACCGAGGCCTTCGGCTTCGACAATGTCGCCGTGTCCCGCGCCAACCTGCGCGAGGGCGTGATCTGGAGCCAGCCGGACAACGACGAGGCAAAAGAACTCACCCAGGAGATGGCCGCCGACTATATCCGTATGGGTTGCGCCGAAGTGAGTTTCATGAAGGCGCCGATTTCCAATCCCAACCACGGCAGCAACAAACGCATCCTGGTGGTGGGCGGCGGTATCACCGGCATGACCGCAGCACTGGAAGTGGCCCAGACCGGCTATGATGTTCTGTTGGTGGAAAAAGAGTCCCAACTGGGTGGCCAAGCCGCCAGGCTGTACAAACGCCAACCCAACCGGGAGCCCTATGCAGAACCCTTGGATACCGGTGTCAGCGAGATGATCGCGGCGGTGGAGGCCGAGTCCCGAATTAGCGTCAGCCTCAATTCCCGTATCACCCGTACCAGCGGTGCGCCGGGTCAGTTTAGTGTGGACGTGTCCGCCGAGAGCGGCAGCACCAACACCGAGAACGTGGGTGCCATCATCCAGGCCTCCGGCTTTACCCCCTTTGATGCCAACAAACTTGACTACCTGGGCTATGGCAAGAATGCCGATATCGTGGATCAGATGGGCCTGGAAGAACTGGCGTCCAAAGCCAATGGCAACGGTATCGCCCGTCCCTCCGATGGTGGAGAAATTAAAAAAGTGGTGTTCGTCCAGTGCGCCGGTCAACGTAGCGACAAGGACGGTGAACTGGCCTACTGCTCGGGCCACTGCTGTAATACCTCCATCAAACAGGCGATGTATTTTAAAGATGCCAACCCGGAGGTGGACACCACCATCCTCTATACCGACCTGCGCACCCCCGGCAACGGTGAAGACTTCTATCGTAGTGCCCAACGCAAGGGGGTGATCTTCGCCAAGGGCCAGGTCAGCGCGGTCGATGCCAGCAGCAACGGCGCCAAAATCAAATTTAAGGACCTTATTCTGGACGAGGACGTGGAGTTGGACGCCGACTTGGTGGTCCTGGCCACCGGCCAGGTGGCTAACTCCGGCGTCGACATCGACGAAGTAGCGCAGAACGAGCCCGGCCAATGGGAAGTTTCGGTGGACTCCATCCTCAATATGGACTATCGCCAGGGCAAAGACATGCCCCACCTGCGCCATGGCTTCCAGGACTCCCATTTCATTTGCTTTCCCTACGAAACTCGCCGTACCGGTATCTATAGCTGCGGACCGGTACGCCGTCCCATGGACATGGTGCAGGCCAGCGAAGACGCCACCGGCGCGGCTTTAAAGGCCATTCAAACGGTAGAGAATGCACAACTGGGCCGTGCCGCCCATCCCCGTTCCGGTGATTTGTCCTATCCGGAGTTTCGCAAGGAAGGCTGCACCCAGTGCAAACGCTGCACCGTGGAATGCCCCTTTGGCGCCATCGATGAAGACGAAAAACGTTATCCCCAGTTCAACGAGAGCCGCTGCCGCCGTTGTGGCACCTGTATGGGAGCCTGCCCGGTGCGGGTGATTTCGTTTGAGAACTACTCCATCGACACCGTCGGCCAACAGATCAAGGCAGTGGACATGCCTGAAGAATTTGATGAAAAACCACGCATCCTGGTGCTGGCCTGCGAAAATGACGCCTACCCGGCCCTGGATATGGCAGGCCTGAACCGGTTGCAGTACAGCGCATTCGTTCGCGCCATACCGGTGCGTTGTCTTGGTTCGGTGAGTACTTCATGGATCACTGACGCCATGAACAGTGGTTATGATGGGGTCATCCTGATGGGATGTAAACATGGCGATGACTACCAGTGTCACTTCGTCAAGGGTTCAGAGCTGGCCAACGAACGCATGAGCAAGATCGGAGACACCCTGGAACAGCTCGACCTGGAAGGCGAGCGTGTCGCTACCCACGAGGTCGCGATCACCGACATCCAGCGGGTCCCGGAATTGATTAACGCGATGGCGGCCAAGGTGGAAGAACTTGGCATGAATCCGTTCAAAGACTTCTAGGAGAATTAATATGACAGCGACTAACACCGCCGTGGTGGCCAAGTATCAAAACAATTTCCTGCAGGAAGTCGAGGCCAACGTAGAGGAAGGGGACTGGGTCAAGATGTGCATGCAGTGTGGCGTGTGCGCCGGTTCCTGTCCCCTGGGTGACGCCTGGGACCATTCGCCCCAGGAAATCTTCATGATGATCCGGGCCGGCAAACGCGAAGAGGTGCTGACCTCGGATAGCATGTGGATGTGTACCTCCTGCTACAACTGCATCGTGCGTTGCCCGCGAGAGTTGCCCATCACCCACATCATGCACGGCCTGGCCAACTACGCCCACCGTCTCGGTATCGCCCACAAGAAAAACCCGACCCGGCGTTTTGCCAAAATCTTCTGGGACAACGTCACCAAGAACGGCCGGGCCAATGAACTCACCCTGTCCATCAGACTGTACTTTATGGATGGCATTGTCAGCGGCATCAAAATAGGCCTGCAAATGGTGGGCATGGGGTTGGGCATGCTCAAGACCGGTCGTCTCGACCCCATGGCATTGGTCATGCACAAAGGCATCAAAGACACCAAGGGTCTCCATGCCATGTTAAAGAAGGCCTACGAAATCGAAGGCAAGCGCAAAGGTTACGCTTCTTAAGGAGCACTAAAATTATGGCGAAAAAAGAATACTCCTTTTACCCCGGCTGCTCGTCCGAACGTAAGGCGTCGGCCTCCAATTACATGGTCTCGGTAGAGTCCATGTGCAAGACCCTGGATATCAATCTCAACGAAATTCCCGACTGGAATTGTTGTGGCGCCTCTATTGGTTATGCCGAGGGGGGTGAACTGCCACGTCATACCATGAATGCGCGCAACATCGCCTTGAGCGAAAAACACAACGCCGGGCAGGACATCGTCGCGACCTGCGCCGCCTGCTGGTTGGGCACCAAGGAGACCCAGGACCGGCTGTCCCATTCCGAGCAAATGCTGGCCGACACCAAGGAGGCGCTCAAAGAAGCCGGCCTGGATGGTGACTATAAGGGTGAAGTCCCCATCCGTCACATGGTCGAGGTGTTGATCGAAGACTTCGGCTACGAGGCGCTGGGCAAACCGGTGACCAAGCCCCTGGAGGGCATCAAGATCGCCGGTTATGTGGGCTGTCAGACCAACCGACCCTTCGGCGTGGATGGCGAGTCTTTTGAAAATCCCAAGTATCTCGATAAACTGGTGGAGACCATGGGCGCTGAACCGGTGGAAAACTACGACCAAAAGGTCACCTGCTGTGGCGGTGCATTAGCCTTCTCCGAACCGGAAAAGAGCCAGGCCCAGATCAAAAAGATCATCGAGTCTGCCTACGACCACGGCGCCGAGATGATCGTTACTCCTTGCCCGGTGTGCCAGTTGAACGTAGAGGTCTATCAGGACCATATCAACAAGACCTATGGCACCAAGTTCAAAATCCCGGTGACCTATTACAGCCAGTTGATGGCCGTAGCCTACGGCAGCAATGCCAAAGAGGCCGGTCTGAACGGTAACATCGTTCGCGCACCTAAACTGGAAGAGATCGCAGCGAAATAAACATCATTATCATTAGGGGTGCATGGTTTGTATGGTTTGCACCCACTGGGTAACACTAACCAATTTCATCCCATCCATGAGAATCCCGAGGCTTCGAGTTTAGCTCGGCACAATGATTTTTTGTTCGATCATTGGTAATTGTGGAATCATTTACAATATCTTCATGATGAGATAATTACTGATATATCCATTATCTTGCTGTTTTTTCATATCTATTGGATCGAACGTTTGAACTCTGCCGCCGCCGAAGGAGCGCCAGCGACGTAGGCGGTCGGCAGGAGTGATTTGTTAGCTGCCGTATTGATTTTCATTCATTTTCCAGTAAACTCATAATTATGAGATCCAATGTCATTACTTCTGATCCAGGTGTCTTGAGTGGAACGCCTGTTTTTAGCGGTACGCGTGTTCCGCTGCAAACGTTCATTGAGTACCTCGAAGCTGAGCAGTCTATTGCGGATTTTCTGGAAGGATTTCCAACGGTATCCAAAACTCAGATAATCGCTTTTCTCGAAGAGACCAAGGAACGGTTTCTGGAAAGTGCCTAAAATATTAATTAACGAGTGTATAGACCGACGTCTTGCCAGAGAAATCACTGGCCACGAAGTATCGACGGTGCCAGAAGCCGGCTGGGCTGGATTAAACAACGGCGACCTTCTCACCAAGGCCCAACACGAATTCGATATCTTCATTACCATTGACCAGAACCTCCCTTCCCAGCAAAACCTATCCAAATACGATATCGCGGTTGTTGTCCTTCGAAGCAGCACTAACCGCCTTTCTGATTTAGTGCCACTTATCCCAGAATTCCTTAATTCTATTGCCTCCGTTCAGCCAGGTACTTTTACGTTCATAGGCAGCACCGGGTAACCGGGCGGCGTCACCGCCGCCAAGTTCCCCAAGAACCGCACATGCCGGTTTCCTGGCATACGGCTCAGGCATTACTAATACCCATCTCAATGGATGCACCCAATACGTGAAATCTCTTAGTATAGTCGTTAAAAGATAGCAGAGACGTTTGACCTTGCGCCACTCTCCGTTACGTACAGATTTGACAATCCGATTCTGCAGGGACCTGACCTTGCGATGACAGTCCTTCCAATCAAGGTTGAACCATTCCCCACTATATGGGCACTGGGCCGCTTGTAGTATAAAAATACTACCCATTATAAACTTGCTCCAGTTTAAGGTTTACAAAAACATCTTTGCCAAGTAACACCTGCGGGACATTGCGCCCACTTAGGAAGTCAGCTCTCCTTTCGGATGGGACAAAGCTACCGCGTCCTGCTATCGCTCCTTACCTACGTCCTGTAGGCAAATCTTGAATCCCTATCAACCCCACTACAGGGCCGCATTCGCTTCTTCCAGCAATCTCATACCTGCATGCCCGTCCGCCTCAGTTACCCTTGGCATACTCACGGATTTACGCATTGCACAGCCTTGAGGGACATACAGGCTTACCGCCTATCGCTAATTCTACATATAAACCGGGTTAGGACGCCTCTGTACACCGGCTGGTCATGAGAGTGTGTAGGCTCGCCGTTAAAACTCGCCTAACCAGACCAGCATTGCCATTTTGGCTCTGAAGCCGAATGGTAGCTCTAGCTCCGCGCTCGTCACGATACGTAACAACGAGGCTTCAATTAATTTGTCCGTACCGGTCATTTCCCGCGCAAACAGAATTGTGCTACTCAACCTGTTGTGCTTTACTGAGTGCTTGAAACCCCGCTGTCGCCAGCAACGCATCCCCAGTGCGGAAACATGTGACACTACACGATGTGTTGTATATTTCC
>DRJZ01000037.1 GCA_011052015.1 Acidiferrobacteraceae bacterium
AGAACTAAACGCATGCAACCTGCTGTTTTCTGGATTCCCGCCTTCGCGGGAATGACGGTTCTTGGTGAAGGAAATGTCATAATGAGAATTGCTGTCTGTGGGCTCGCTGGGACGCCCGTATAGTCCTGTCATGATATAATTGGCCGTTGTGTTATATCATGCCGCCGTGCGCCAAGCTCAGCTTGCCGGGTCGATGTGGGCCACTCCCCCTCTTCGGCTGGCGGGTAGGTCACAAAATATTTTGGGTGGGTTCGTGCGTAATATTTTTAATTAAATCAATAAGTTAGGTATTTAAGAGGCCATAGATGAAGATATTAGTTACCGGTGGAACCGGTTTTTCCGGCAAGGCACTGGTCAAGCGTTTGCTCGATTTGGGTCAGGATGTGGTGGCCCTGGATTACAAAGAGGGGATCAAAACCGATGAGCTGCGCAAGGCAGGTGCCGAGGTGGTCATTGGCAGTGTGGCCGATAAAGATGTGGTGACCCGCAGCACCCAGGGTGTAGATAAGGTGTTTCATTTGGCTGCGGCGTTCAGGGAACTGAATGTGGAAGACAGTTACTACGACGAGATTAATGTTCAGGGCAGTCGTAATGTCCTTGAGGCGGCCTACAAGCAAAAGGTGAAGAAATTCATCTACGTCAGTACCTGCGGTGTCCACGGCAATGTGGAAAAGATACCGGCTCCCGAAACCGCCGCCATAAAGCCTGCGGATTACTATCAACGCACCAAGTATGAAGCCGAGCCCCTTGTCGCCGAATACCATGCCAAGGGTATGAATACGGTGATCCTTCGTCCGGCGGCGATCTACGGTCCGGGTGACCCGGAACGGTTCGGCATGATCTTCCGGCGCGTGGCTAAGGGCAAGTTCCCCATGTTCGGTAGTGGCAAGACGCTTTACCATCCATTATATGTCGATAACTTTGTGGATGTGATGGTGGCCTGTATGGATGAGCAAGCCGGTAACGGTGAGGCCTATCTCATCGCCGACGAAGAGTACCTGGCCATTGAGGACCTGGTCACGAAGGTGGGTGAGGCCATGGATGTCCAAGTTAAGATCCCCCATTTTCCGGTGACGCCTTTGGTGGTAGCAGGGCATGTCTGCGAAAAACTGTGCAAACCTTTTCATATCACCCCGCCTATCTTTCCCCGCCGGGTGGACTGGTATCGGCAAAATCGCGCCTTCGATATCAGCAAGGCCAAACGTGAATTGGGATATGCCCCCAAGGTGGGTATTGATGAGGGCCTTCGCAGGACCGCTCAGTGGTACAAACAAGAAGGTTATTTGTAATAATTCTGGAATACCAGTCAGCTTAATAATCAACGACGAATAGTTCTATGTGCGGGATAGCCGGAATCATTTCTGCAAACCATAGGCGCCTCATCAAACCCATGACCGAGGCTCTGGTTCATCGTGGACCCGACGGTGAGGGCTATTTCGAGGACAGTGCTATCGCCCTGGGCCACCGTCGCCTGAGTATTATCGACCTTGCCACCGGACAACAACCCATTGCCAATGAAACCCACTCCCTGCAATTGGTTTGCAATGGTGAGATCTATAACAGCCCGGAATTACGGGTTGAGTTAGAAAGCAAAGGTCATGTGTTCAAAACTTCCACCGATGTGGAGGTCATCCTTCACCTCTACGAGGAATACGGCAGGGAGTGCCCCAAATATCTGCGCGGTATGTTTGCCTTTGCCCTGTGGGATGCGGACAAACAATCTTTGTTTATGGCCCGAGACCATCTGGGCCAAAAACCCTTGTTCTATTATCACAAGGACAACGAGCTGTTGTTTGCCTCTGAGGTCAAGAGCATCCTGGCATCGGGGCGCATCGAGCCCAAACCCCAACTCAATGCCCTGTGGCATTACATCTCGTTAAGATTTATCCCCGATGACTGTTCGTTGTTTGAATCCATAATGAAGCTTCCTGCGGCCACCTGGCTGCATTGGGAAAGGGGGAGGCTCACCAGCGCCCGTTACTGGGACCCGAGCTTTAAGGATAAGCTCAAGCTGGATGAGGCCCAGGTTGAAGAGGGACTCGACGAGTTGTTACGCGACACCGTAAAAATGCACTTGTTGAGCGATGTGCGCGTCGGCGCCTTGCTCAGTGGTGGTATCGACTCCAGCACCATTGCCGCTATGATGGCCGGTTTCACCGACGATCCGGTGCCCAGTTTTTCCATTGGCGTGGCGGAGCAAAAATTTAACGAGCTGCCCTATGCCCGCATGGTGGTGGATCGCTATGGCCTTGAGGCCCATGAAAAAGTGGTGAAGGCGGACCTGATCCACCTCATTCCCAAGATGATTTACCATATGGACGAGCCCTCCGATCCTTTTGGGGTGGGTGTCTATCTGGTGTCTGGAGTGGCCAGCCAAACCGTTAAGGTGGTGCTGGGGGGTGATGGCGGTGATGAGAACTTTGCTGGTTACGATCGTTTCGCCGGTCAAAAACTGGCGGATTACTATAGTTACCTGCCGCACTGGTTTCGCAAACAAATCATGCAACGCCTGGTGGATCGCATCCCCGACAGCTTTGGCTACAAGAGTCTGGCCCAAAAGGCTAAATGGATGAACGAAATGTCGTTCTACACCCGTGGGCAACGCTACGCACGCAGTATGTCTTTTTTGCGCTTTACCCAGGATGCCAAGGGTGATCTGTTTACAACCCATGCACGTAAGCAGATTGATGACGAAGATTCAGTAGCCAAGATTCTGGTACACTTTGATGCCGAAAATGTGGATGATCTGGTGGACCGTATGTTGTATACCGATCTTATGACCCGTATCCCGGATCATTTGCTGGCCATTGTAGACCGTATGGCCATGGCCCATTCTTTAGAGAGCCGCTCGCCGTTGCTGGACTACAAACTTGTGGAGTATGCTGCGTCTATCCCGGGCAACATGAAGCTCAAGGGTACCCGCCTCAAGCACATCTTGCGCCGTGTGGCCAGCCGCTACCTGCCCCATGAGTTGGTCTACCGCCAGAAGCAGGGATTCGGTTTTCCCATGGCATTATGGATGCGAAATGACCTGAGTCAGTTTCTGACCAATCTTTTTAAGGAATCACGGTTTGTGCAATTGGGTATCTTCAATCCTGATGCTGTTCAACGTATTTTGAGTGAACACCTGTCCGGCAAGGTCGATCACAACTTCAGATTGTGGATATTGATGAATCTGGAACTGTGGTACCAGATCAATTTTGAGGGTGCCTCGATGGACACCATGCAAGAACAGACCCATCGCTTGATGGCCAGCGCGAATGCTTAGCTAGATGGAAAACGACGCGGACAAACAAGCCTTTGACAAGACCCACGCCACGGTCACTGGCGGCGGCAGTGCCTATCGCCGCTATCAAGACGTGGTCGTGGGCACATCCTCTTTGAGCAAGACTCTCTACTACGAATGGTGCATGTGGGTGGGGGCTTTGCCGGGGGCGTTGGGTCTGCTGATGCGTAAACAGTTCTGGCCGCAGATGTTTGGTTCTTGTGGCAAGGGGGTTACCTTCGGCGCCCATGTGGTGGTGCGTCATCCCCACCGTATCCATATCGGAAGCAATGTCGTCATCAGCGAAGCTTGCGTGCTCGACGCCCGCAACAAAGGGACTGATCGTGCCTTGGTGTTGGGTGAAGAGTTGATGATCGCCAATGGGGTGATCCTGTCAGCCAAGGGTGGCACCATTGTAATCGGTGCCCGCAGTGGTTTGGGCGCCCAGACCATTATACAGTCTACTCATGCCTGCCCGGTGAGCATTGGTAACGACGTCATCATCGGGCCGCGTTGTTATTTGGTAGGAGGGGGTAATTACCACATTGATCGCCTGGATATGCCCATGTGGCAGCAAGGGATTCAGGCCGATAGCGGCGTACAGATTGATAATGATGTGTGGCTGGGGGCCAATGTGACGGTGGTGGGGGGTAATAGCATCGGTCACGGGAGTGTCATTGCCGCCGCGTCGGTGGTGACCAAAAATGTAGAACCCTTGTCGGTTTGTGTGGGCACGCCCGCCCGGGTGGTGAAAAAACGTGGCGAGTCGGCATAGCATTAATAAGCCGTGAATAAAAAATTTATCTTTATCACGATAAAGATCATTGTCTCCGGCGCGTTGATCTATTGGATACTCACTAGGGTATCACTCGAAGAAGTATTCGCCGCCATGGCCAATGCCCGTACCGGCGTCCTGGTGGTCGCGTTCCTTATGTACTTTGTTGGTTATAGTATTACTGCCATACGTTGGCGATTATTGTTGCATGCCCAGGGGGTTGAAGTCCCGTTATTTCGCCTGGTCCAGTCCTTCATGGTGGCACTCTTTTTTAACAACTTTTTGCCCTCTACCATCGGTGGCGATGCTGTGCGGGTCTATGACAGTTGGCGGTTTAGCGGTAGCAAGACCCGGGCAGTAGCGGTCGTGTTTACTGATCGTGTTTTTGGTATGCTGGCCTTGATGCTGATTGCAACCCTGGCGGCCATGGTGTCCGAAGACGTGGTAAAACTTGCGCCCAATCTGCAACTGTGGCTGGGCCTCATACTTGCAGGTTTAGTGGCAGTGGTAGGGGCAATCTTTTTTACCGACAAGTTATCTCACCTTTTACTGAAGGGCTTGGATAACGCGCCTGTGGGACTATTGCGCAAGTTAGGCGATAAATTAACAGATGTGATCCAGGCGTTTCATGGCCGCCACGATGTAGCGTCCAAGGCCTTGGGTTTATCCATTCTGCTCCAGGTCAACGTTATTATTCATTTTTTTCTTATCGGATACGCCCTACAGTTATCGGTACCTGTGCTGGCTTTTTTTGTCATCATTCCCATCGCAATTGTGATCATGATGCTACCGGTCACCATCAATGGTATCGGTCTGCGTGAGAGTGTATTTGTATTCTTGCTCGGTGCCTATGGGGTCAGCCAGGCCGATGCCGTGGCCTTTGCCTGGATCAGCTTTGGTTTTGTTATCCTACAGGGTGTAGTAGGTGGGGTAGTTTATGCGTTGAGAAATGAAAGCAGCTCTCAAAAGGATAGTAAAATGAAAAGCACAAGCTACAAATGATGATGTGAAATCGATGGACCCTTTGATTCTATGCTTTGTCTAGTTTTGTGTGGGCTAATGTGCCAAGTAGTATAAAAAAAATAAAGTTAACCCTCATTGTATTGCTAATCGCATTTTTAGTGGGCGGAGCATATGGGCTGTATGTTTCTCGCAAACCGGCTGTGGTATGGACAATGGTGAACGTTAATACCACTGGATTGCAAGGTGACGCTAATCTTATTCAAGTCAAAGGCGGAAAAACGATCTTGATTGATGCAGGTTATCGCGGGCCGGCAAGCAGTCAGTTGATACCCTATTTACTCAAAAACAATATTAAATTTATTGATGTGGTATTTATAACCCACCCCCATCGTGACCATTACGAGGGAGTGGGTGTGATGATAAAGGCAGGGGTTAAAATCGGTGCAATCTATTCTAATATTCCCGATAAAGAGATTTGCGACAAGGAAATCCCCTGGGGTTGTAACTATAAAGATATTGTTCAGCACCACGAACTGTTTCAACAGCAGGGGATACCTACCTATCGAGGTGCGCAGGGCCAGAAATTTGACTTGGGAAACGGTGTAAAGCTAAATATTTTGTATGCCTTTAACGGTGTGTCTACCCCGGTTGGGGAAACGGATGTCAATGATCTGTCTTTCATCATGATGTTGAAATACAAAAACCATAAGATAATTTTTCCGGGTGATGTTAACCAAGACATAGGTGGATATTTAGCAGAGCACGCTAATGATATTTCAGCCGAATTACTGAAAGTCCCACATCATGGCACAGAGAGTGTGGCGCCGAATAGTTTTTTTGATCGGGTCAAACCGCAGTTTGCATTTGTACCTGCGCCAACCGGATTATGGTGTAGCAAACGGAGTGAGAGGATTCGTGACTGGTTTCACAAGAATGCTATTCCTGTCTACGTTAATGGCTATGCCGGGCATGTGAGGGTTGAGTTGAATGATACGAGTGTCCGTGTTATTGCTGATCCTTTCCCGTATGGTTATTGTAAGAAGGTTAATAGGGGGCTTAAATAAGCGTCATTTTGCCCTGACCTATTGGTCTATTGTTGTGGGGGGTGACATCAATCAAATTCATCGATTTACATCGAATGCGCCTGGAATCGTTTTGATCGTACGGCGTTTGTTTTTCCGGTCAGTTTGTATCGTTTAATTGTCGTGTTCACTTTTCTGAGTCGCTCTGAGGCGGGTGGATGGGTTTTGTTGAACCCGGCATTATTCGTTTTGCTGCTAACTGCGTTGAGGGTGGACAGAAATTCTGACAGGCCTGCCGCGTTGTAACCCGCTCGATAAATGATTCGTAGAGCCTCGCCATCTGCATTGTATTCCTGTCTCCGGGAGTAACCGCTCACAACTATCTTGTTGACGATATCATTTATGCTGCCTTCGAAGACCTTGGTCAATTGTGAAACTTCCGAACGCGAATATTCCTTAACCGCCTCAGTACCAATGATTGTAAAGGCCTGGGTGAGGCGAGATGATTTTATTGCTCGCAGGCCATGTTTGAGGGTCACATGGGCGATCTCGTGGGCAAGCACTGCGGCCAACTGTTCCTCATTATCGATTTTTTTATAAAGGCCGGTGGTGATAAATATGAACCCACCCGGTGCTGCGAAGGCATTGACCTCGTTAGAGCGTATAAGTTGAAAATGGTAACCGCCATAGGTTTCCGGGCGTGTGGAGAACCGAGCCAACATCTGCCCCAGTGTATTGATATAGCGGTGATGCCTAGCGTTATAGGCCGGTTTATAGTCACTGAGAATCTTGGCTGCCACTGCACGGCCGATGTAGTATTCTTCTTCATTGGTGAGTGAGGTAAAGCCCTTTCGTAAAGCCTTACCACTTTTTATGATGGCATCTTTTTTCTCCCAGACTTTACCCGCGAGTCCGCCAAGATCAATCGCCGAAGCTGAACTGCCGACAGTGCACAGGGCACCCACCAGGAAATATGCAATGACAAGCCTGAAGTTAATCCTCATTTTCATCCCCTTCAGCCTCGTTGCTATTGTTACCGGGGAAGAATTTCGAAAAACCACCTTGTCTTGACTTGAGTTGGCGTTCTTTCAGTCTGCCAGACGACCTGAAATTCGCCATATTTGATTGGGTGATAGTGGTTTTTTGCATCTTGTTAACGGCTGCAAAGTTCAGTCTTGGGTTTTTTCTTTTAAATTCACCTTCTACCGTGGCATTAAATCCCTTGCCAGCGAGGGTAACTTCATTTTGTGACAGTTTGCTGGGGGAAGTATTTCCAGATTGAGAGTGCTTAGCTCGAATCACTTTTGCAGTGATGGCTGATTTATGGATCCAACCCGTTTTGCCCTTGTGAGATACTCTTAGCCAATCACCCGCCTTTTTGATGACACGCAGCTGGTTTTGGTATTTTACCGTAGCGACGGTGGGCGAAAAGAACGCGTTGCTGACACGAATAGACGTCTTCTTGACCGCTACGGTTACGGTCTCCGATGCCGGAGCAGGTTTTGGATGGAGCATAGAGAGTCCACAAAATAGTGTCACAAAAGTCAGACGAACTAAACGACTCATTGATACTCCCCCCCCCCATTGTTATTGTGATCAGTGTAGCCTGTGTTTAATCGATTTTGCAAGCTACTGACTATGACGATGTTTGTCACAGGTATGGTAGCGGTCTATTTTGTGGAGTGGGTATAGGACCCATCCCAGGCGTCGGATGGTGGTGTTTTCCTAAATTGTTGAGCACGCTTAAACAAGATATTGGATGGGCCATCGTTTAATTGTTTTAGGATGAACTCTGTTATTTTAATCACATCGTCCCATTGTCTGTTGGTGTAGGCTTCAAATGCCAAGTCATAGTGTTTTTTCAGAAACGCCATGTCATCTGACTGTTCACCTGCCAGGCACATGGCTTCATAGGCTCGAATCGGGATTTCTTTACCTTTGACCTTCAGGTAGTCGATCAAACGCCCGAATGCTACTTTACCCGAGGCCTTCCAAGCGGCTTCTGATACCAGTATGGATGTGCCATAGGTTTTGTTTAGAGCCTCCAATCTGGAGGTTTGGTTTACCGCATCACCTATAGCGGTGTAGTCGAATCGGCTTCGGGAACCCATGTTGCCGACGATGCACATGCCGGTGTTGATGCCTACACGCATAGCTACATTGACCCCATATTGTTTCAACATGGCCTGTCGGAACGACGCCATTTTTTGTTGGCATTCCAGGGCTGCGAGTACGCAGGATCGGGCATGTTCGGTCTGTATGATCGGGGCACTCCAGAATGCCATAACCGCATCACCGATATATTTGTCTACGGTCCCATCGCGTTGCATGACGACGTCTGATACCAAGGTTGTGTACTGATTGAGTACGTTGACCAGGGCATTGGCGGACAAGGTTTCAGACAGGCTGGTGAATCCCACCAAGTCAGTGAACAAGATGCTTAGCTCTTTCTTTTCGCCACCGAGGGTCAGACGTTCCGGTTCGGCGATGATCTGAGCCACCACCTTAGGTGATACATAGTGGGAGAATGCTTCAGAAATAAAGCGACGTTGGCGTCCTTCCGTGTTGTAACGAAAGATGGATGCCCCGATAAACGCCACCAGGGCCGATGTTTCTATGCACAACAGGTTCAATAACAGACCATCGCTAAAGGCAAGGCCGACTATAGCGAATAGAGCAACGGCCACGGCCAAAAAAACCGCTATGGGTGCAATGACGTTTATTAGGCGTATTACAGCAGCGGCTACCAAGAATGCCCCTAAATAGGCAATGATTACAGACCACCAATAGGGCGCCGGTTCGAGGTAGTTATTGTTTAGCAATGTATCCAATGCTGCGGCCTGGATTTCTATGCCGGGTGAATTGGCGTGCAGCGGGGTGGGTTTTAGATCAAAGAGTCCGGGCGCGCTATAGCCGATGATGACATAGGCATCTTTGAACAGGTCTTTGGAGAGTGTTGCGGAGATATTTGGGGGGGCGTCTTCTTGGGTTTGTAATGCGGAGTCCATGGCCTTTTTGATAGATATGCGCAGGTAGGTGCCCCTTGGCCCGTGATAATTAATCCAAATATTTCCATCTCCATCAATGGGTATGAGGTGTTCCCCTACACGTAAACCGTGGGGCGTAAATACTGCTTCAGGCCTGGACATGAACAGTGGGGCGGAAAAAAGAGCGGGGATTAAGTAGCCGTCCACTTCTGTAAACGGTTTTACTTTTCGATAGACCCCATCGGGATCGGGACCTAGACTTACTGAACCTAATGCGGCTGCGGCCTGTAACATGACCGGCTGAGGGAGCGAATCCAGATGTCGGCGTATGGGCAAAGGGGCGGTCCCTTTATAGGCCAAGCCAAATTTCTGGCTTATCTTTAGTCTGTCTCCTTTAGAGTGTTGGCTGCGAGTTGTCGCGGCCAGGGTGACGTTGCCAGCTTGGCTTATGGCCTTGGCAAATCGGGCATCCACCGCTTCACCGTAGGGCGACATATTGTTGAATAAGATGTCAAAAATAATCGCTTTGACGCCGCTATCGTTAAGGTACGCAATGAGCGGGTTATATAAACTACGGGGCCAGGGAAAGGAAATGTTGTCACGTTCGTAGTGATCCAGGCTAAGCTGATCTACTTCAAGTATAACAATACGTTTGTCAGCCTTATCGGGATCTGCATATGCGCGGAACAGTAGATCCACAGTTTTGCGTTCAAAGACGCGGCTCACCGGCGCAAGCTGGATAAATGCCGTGACCGCGATGGCGAGTAGTGGGATGAGGGGTAGAGCAGGGCGTACTTTCATTGCCTATTTTCTATTCATTACTAATGTGAGTTCATTGGTTACCTGGCACTCTCCGCGGGACGCGGTAAATACGTCCCTGTACGCTTGATGGCAGCGTTCATGCTGCCAACACCCGCTGATAGAGAGTGTCAGGTAAATTTCGTACCCATTAATATGCGCCGTCATGAGGGGCTTAGTGATCGATAAAAATGAGGCTTAGCTCGGGCCAGTAGGTGATGATTAATACGCTCACCAGCAACAGCAACATAAACGGTATGGTGGAGCGATAAATCTCGGTGATGGGTTTTCCAAACCGATAGCTGGCAATAAACAGGCTCATGCCTACGGGGGGCGTCAAGTAACCTAATTGCATATTGGCGAGAAAAATAATGCCCAGGTGTATGGGGTGTATCCCATAGCCCATCGCCACCGGTACAACGAGGGGCACCATGATGACGATGGCGGAAAAAATATCCAGTATCATGCCCAATAGCAGCAAAAACAGGTTCAGTACAATCAAAAAGGTGAATTTGTTGTCGATATGTTGTTTGATCCATTCAAACAGATTGATGGGTACCTCGGCATCTATCAGGTAGTTTGTCAGCGCAAGCGCTACGCCCAGTATAAGCAAGATACCCCCCACCATGGTCATGGAGTCCTGTATAACCTTGACCAGTTTTTTGAGATTAATTTCCTTGTAAATGAAAACTTCGACTACCAGGACATAGAGTGCTGTAACTGCGGCGGCCTCGGATACTGCGAAGATGCCACTATAGATGCCCCCCAGGACAAAGAACGGCAAGGGGATTTCCCATATTGCTTCGCGCAGGGCGCGCCGTAATTCGGTGAAGTTAAATGGAACGAGTGCGACGGGTTCGGCACGGGTGACCCACAAACCCCAGGCAAAAAGCATGACCAGCATCAGCAGGGTGGGAAGTACCCCGGCTAAAAAGGCCTGTTCGATGGTGATGGCTTGCCCCAGGTTCATTTGCTGCACGATGATGACATACAGTATGAGGGGCAGCGAGGGGGGTAGCAGCAGACCCATGCTGCCCGAAGTGGTGACCAGACCAAGACTGTAGTCTTTCGGGTAGCCGGATTGCGTGAGTGCCGGGTACAACAGCGCTCCCAAGGCGATGATGGTGATCCCGGTAGCGCCGGTAAAGGCAGTGAAAAAGGCACACACCACCACCGTCACAACGGACAACTCGGTGGGAAACCAGCCCAGTATGGCCCGTGATACGCGAACCAGCCTGTGCGAAGTGTTGCTCTCGCTCAATAGATAGCCTGCGAAGGTAAACAAAGGCAGGGCGAGCAGCAATGGGGTATTGGTAATACGATACAACTCAATGGGGATGACCATCAGATTGATGTCCTGATAGTAGAATCCCAACATGGCAACGGCCAGAATCAAACTGAACAGTGGCGCCCCAAAGTAGGCCAGAACCAGCAGGGCGATAATGATGGGGGCCAGGGTCATGGTTCGTTGAGTAAAGCCAGTATCGCTGCAACAAAGTAACGTATGGCGATGACCATGAAGGCAAAGGGAATGATCGACTCGCATAGCCACACCGGTATTCTGGCAAAGCCATATTGGCCATCTTCCAATTCCAGTAATACCAGTTGCAGGCCGTACCAAAAAACGATGGTGCAAATAACGGCGGTAAAGATAAAGACTAACGCCTGCACATAGGGTTTGATATGCGCAGATAGGAAGCGCATGCCGATATCGATGCTGATATGACGATCATCACGGCTGGCATACATGGCCCCCAGCATGCCGATCCAAAGTACGGCGATACGGAGGAAACTGTCGCCCCAGATGATACCGGTATCGAAAAAGTTGCGCAGCAATATCTGTAGGCTCGCCAGCACTATGGTAAGCACCAGGAACCCGACCAGAAAAATATCTTCAAGTTGTAATAACCTGGTGTGCAGGGCAATCAGATTGTGCATGCTACGCGTTATTTGCCTTTACGGAACTCTTCGAGGTGTTTGTTAATGAGGCCAATGACCTTATGACTGATGATGTTAGCGCTCAACATTCGTTTTTCTGAGTCATTGGCGTATTTTTGCCATTCCTTCAGTTCGGCCGCACTGGGCTGGACAAACGTGATCCCCTGGTTGCGTAGGGCAGCCAATGCCGATTGATTGTCCTTAATATTTTGTTTGTCGACCACTTTAACGACATTGCCTAATACGCTGCGAACGATATCCTGATCCGTGGTAGTGAGTTTTTTGAAGTCCTTTTTGTTTAGCACTAAAGTTCCAAAAGAATACAAAACGGGTAATTCGGTAACATATTTTATTTGGGTATGCCATTGCAGGATGATGGCTCCAATGGGGGATACGGCGACGGTATTGATGAGCCCTGTTTGCAGGGCGGCGAGTACATCCCCAAGCGGCAAGGTAATGGGTTTAACCTTAAATGCCTTTACCGCCTCCAAAGCAGCTTCATCATTTGAGGGTATCCAGGCCTTTAGTTTTCTGAGTTGAGATACGTTTGTAACGGGTCTTTTTGTGGACATGATGTAGGAGAATCCCGAACCCACCAGGCCAAAGGACACCAGTCCACCTTTTTCAAGTCCTTGCATAATCAAAGGGTCAACAAAACCTCGAACATATTCGATCTCTTTTTGAGATCGAAATTTCAGGATCAGGCTATAAGCCTGGTTATCGGAAAAGATATGACTGAGGCTGCCGCCAGTGAGGGCGCCGCCCTGTAATTGGCCAATTTTAATTTTTCGGATGACGACCTTATCGTTACCCATGACACCGCCAGGGTAAAATTTGAATTTTACCCTGCCTTGGGTTTTTTTGTTTATTTCATTTGCGCCAATACGCATTTTCTGCATCCAGCTTGATCCGTCAGGAAACAGAGTGGCGATTTTGAAGGTCGACGCCTGGGCAGGTAGGGTTGCAAGCACTAATGTTAAAAGGATGCCCGCCTTCATTAACTTCATATCATTTTCCTTTGTAGGTCGAATTATCTAAAAGTAGTCCTGACCCGTGGCCAGGAGTTCACGGGCACGTTGTTGCGCCAAAATGTTCATTAAGGTGAGGTCCGGGACTATGGGGTTGGCAGATATTACCTCATTTAGAAGTGCATCGTGCAGATCTTGATCAAAGACCAATCTGGCATACTTCTCGGCGAACATGACTTTAATTATGAGATTTTTTCCTTTGGCTATTGAGTCCGCTTTTTCAAAGTGCCGGCGCCCCATTGCTGGCTTGCCACCCAGTGCAGGGGGTAGCAAAGTGGAGAGGATGCCTAAGTAGAGGTGTGGTCCACCCTGCTTAAAACTGCCGTCCAGGGTTGCCAGTCGGTCCATGATGGCTTCGACACGCGGCAGTTCGGCCATGGTGCTCCAGTCTTGGCGGTTGGCATCTATCCACCCTGCCCAGGCCACGCCCAGAATATACCACCCCGGCACATCTTCCTGGGAGAGCGTATCCAGCAGAGCCTGATAATCTGTGAAATTCATCTGATGCAGGTGGCAAGCGGCTTTGTTCTCTACGCACACTGCTCTTATGGCGTAGCCTAGAGCATGTTTCGACATGCGCTGGACCCGCCGCTTGTCTTTAACAAATACACGGGCATAGGCGCTGTAGAGTGTGGCAGCAGAACGTAACAGTTGAGGTTTGTCTGGCTTGTTGCGTAGCATGCTATCTAACAATAGTAGATAGGCGGGTGCACCATCAGCGACAGTCTGGGGGTCATCAGAATTGAGTATGGCGCTCGATAGGTTAGTCGCCATGGTGGCGGTGGCCGAGTTAACCAAGGAGGTGCAGGCCGATAAAAGTGTGAGTATGGCAGCCGTAACAATTATGTGAAGAGAATAAGAGATTTGAGAAATTTCCATTGGCCTATCCCCACTCAGGATATACCACCATTATAGGTTATTTACCGGTGTTCTTGAATTATATTCTGACGGCTTATGCGGGTTGCTAATTTCTGCTGGCCTAGGTTTTTCTAAAGAGTTGCAGAAGCACCAGTGCGGTGAGGGCAAGAAATAATAATAGAGTTTGTTCCGGTATGCTCAGACCTAAAAATTGCCACTGTATCTCGGCGCACTCACCGGAACCGCTAAAAACCATTTTTAGTGTTTTGGAAAGGGGGAAAACATCCAGCATATAGTCGAGACCTGGACCGCATTCCGGTACCTGATCGGCGGGTAGGTGCTGTAACCACACATGACGAGCACCCACCAAAAACCCTAGTGTTACCAAGACTAGATTGATCCCGGCGTAGATACGTTGCCCAAGTCGTTTAGGGTTGTGTACGACGGCGACAAGGAAAACCAAGGCGAGCGTCATAATAATCACCCGGTCAACGATACACAGGGGGCAGGGCTCGAGATTAAGAGTGCCTTGGAGGATGAGCACCGCAAATAGTATGGCGGCAACACAAGCCAATAGGCCGAGGACATTGGTCAATCGATAAGAAGGAGTCTTCACTGCGGTTTCCTTGGTGAAATAGTGCTTATTGTGTAAGTTATTGGGTGTATTGATAGTAGCCGAACCGACCAAAATAACAAAGTCGTACTCAATGATCCATCACATCCGACTGATGTAAGCAGAGACTATCAGTTACCACGCATGGTGTAACAAGGAATAGCAACCTACTTTTCAACCGTGGGTCACGGTTATTGTGTTTTAGTCGGGCTAAAGGCCGACCTACACAGGACGGTTCATGCAATGATGAGGTAAATTGCAACCCTGTAAAATACTGTAGGTGCGAATTTGTTCTCACATGAATTTATTTGCACATAAAGGCCCGTAGAAATCTTAGGGTGGGCAATTGTACCCACCGGGTGGCGGCCAAACATCCCGATAGGAGTATTGAAAATATTGGGGTGCCATCATGACTGGTTTACTTTCGTTACTTCGATTTTGTGGCGGCATTCAAAAAAAGCGCTGGATCCACCCGGGCATCGTTGAGGCTGACTGACCAATGTAAATGAGGACCGGTGACCCGTCCTGTGGCGCCTACCTCACCGAGCCGGTCTCGCCTCTGAATAGTTTGGCCCGGTTGAACGCTGACCTTGCGTAAGTGGCAAAACATGGAAATAAGGCCCTGGCCGTGGTCTATGAATACGCTACGGCCATTAAAAAAATAGTCGCCGACAGCGATGACGGTGCCGGTGGCGGGGGCCTGTACCGGGGTGCCAGCGGCGGCGGCAATGTCCATGCCGCTATGGGGTTTGCGGGCCTTTCCATTGAAGATGCGGCGCAGTCCGAAGCTGCTTGAGCGCCGACCCGGGGTAGGGCGAACGAATGCCTGTATCGGGTGATCCTGTTTAATATAGTGGCGAAAATAGGATTGAATCAGTGCTTTTTCTTTCCAGATACGCTTGAGGTCCTCGGTGCTGGGGTCCACAAAGCGTTTGTTTTTTATACGCAGGCGTTGAGTGCGGTAGCGCTTGTCTCGCACCGAAAAGGCGACATGGTAGTTGGCCCGTCCGGCCTGCTGGACGCGAATATGGTATTGCCCTGGTGCGGTGCTGAGGGCCAAACCGACCAGGGCTGTCCATTGGCCCTGATGAGACAGCACCATCAAACGCCGACCCTGGAAATAGGCTACGGGCTGCGGTGACGTAGCCGACGCCAGAGGCAGGATGGCGATGCCGCCGGGCACCGCGCTGGCGCGGGGTAGGCCATGCTCGCTTAACTCAGTCTGGTTTGAACTCGTCTCAGCGGCCCAGGTCGGCATGGGCCAGGTTATGCTGGACCCAAGCAGCAACCATAGCATAGCCGTGCCACCCAGAGACCTAATCATCTTTGCATCGGTCAACGGTGCACCACAATCTACCCTTCGCCAGACGGGCCTCGACTTGATCTCCCGGTTTGATTTGAGTTGATTGGGTGATCATCTGCCCACGGCGGGGGGTCTGTAGCACTGCGTACCCCCGCTGCAAGGTGGCCAGGGGGCTGATATCATTGAGGCGGGAGAGTTTTGTCTCAGTGCGATGCCGAGTCCGTTCCAATTGCATCCTTATGGCACGATGCAGTCGGTGGCTGGCGTTGTGGGTCGCCACCGCCAAGCTGCGCAGGCGGTGGCCAGGGGTGCACTCCCGTAATCGACTGCTAAGCTCGAGGCTCACACCGGCACGTTGGTGTAACCCGAAACGGGTTGCCAGCCCCAATCGCTTGGCAAGATCAGCCAGGCGTTGTTTATGGATGGCGATGCGCTGTGATGGATGGACGATGCGCTCGCTCAACCAATCCAGGCGCTGGGCCAGGTCCGACAGTCGATTGCCCATATAGCGATGTAATCGGTACGTAAGATGCGCCAGGGTCTGGGTCAAGGCCTGTTGATCAGGGCTGACTAACTCTGCGGCGGCGGTGGGCGTCGGCGCCCGTTGGTCCGCCACCAGGTCGGCGATGGTGAAGTCGACTTCATGGCCGACCCCACATATCAGGGGGATGGGGCAATCGTAGATGGCTTGGGCCAGGATTTCTTCGTTAAAGGCCCATAGGTCTTCTAAAGACCCGCCGCCGCGGGCTAATAGGAGGACATCACAGTCGCGCCGTTTGACCGCCAACCTAATGGCTTGGGCAATCTCCTCAGCGGCCCCCTGACCTTGTACCGGTACCGGGTAGAGCAGCACTGGGATGGCCGGGAAGCGTCGCCTCAGGGTGCTCACGATGTCCCGTATAGCGGCGCCGGTGGCGGAACTGATGACACCGATACGGCGCGGCAGGCTCGGCAGCTGCTGTTTGTGATCTTGATCAAACAGACCCTCACTGGACAAACGTTTTTTCAGTTCCTCGAAGGCCCGGCGTAGGGCTCCTTCACCGGATTCTTGCAGTTGTTGGACGATGAGCTGGTAGTCTCCCCGGGCCTCATACAGTGTGACCCTGGCTCGCACAAGGACCTGCATGCCGTCCTGGGGCTCGCAATCCAGGTGACGGCGTTGGCCGCGAAACAGGGCGCAGCGGATTTGGGCGTGGCCGTCCTTGAGGGAAAAATAGGCATGACCGGAGGCCGGTTGGGCGAGATTGGAGATCTCCCCGGAGACCCATACCAGGGAAAAGTGGGATTCCAGCAGGGTCTTGGCCGATTGGTTTAACTGGGAGACCGTGAGGACGGTCTGCTGTTTATGATCGGGTTTTTCATGGGGGGGGTTGGTCATGGGCGGTTGCCAATCTTGCGGCAATTAGAAAACTGGCGGCAACAAAAAAGCCGGGCCACGGGCCCGGCTTTTTTGACGACGGTTAGCGTCGTTTACATCAATAGGCCGGTTTTGCGCCAGCTTGATCCTTTGCCTGGACTTGAGCCAGTTTGGCCTGGGTGATGGCCTTTTTCAGCAGTTTTTTGGCCTTGGGCGTATTGGAGTCGGCACGGGCCGCTTTGGCCTTTTTTACAAGTTTACCCGTATCACGCCACAGATGGTCTACCTTTTTGGCCTTGGCCATTTCGGTTTTCGCCTGAGCCAGGAGTTCCTTGTAGGAAGGCCCACTATCGGTACCAGCACAACCCGCCAAACTAATGAAGGCTACAGACATTGCGGTCAAGATAATCTTTTTCATGTTACTCCTCCGGAGGTTTAAACAAATTTATTATGCGCACATAATCGAGGGATTTAAATCCCTACATCAAATTACCGGTACCTGCCACAAAACGGAAAGGGCACCTTAGCTTGAGTGTGGCCGCAATCCAGGGATAGGGTTCGATCTTGTTTTTCTCGATCCTGCCGATTTCCCCAGGCTGGCTGGCTACTTGGGACCAACTTAGCCGGTTTACGCTACTGGTGTCAATCCTTATAATCGCGCGATGAGAATATTAGAAGAAGCTTTAACATTCGATGATGTCCTGCTCATCCCCGCCCACTCCACCGTTTTGCCCCGCGATGTCGACTTGAAAACGGTCCTGACCCGGGATTTAAGCCTCAATATACCGCTGCTTTCGGCGGCCATGGACACGGTCACGGGTGCGGAAATGGCTATTGCTATGGCCCAGGAAGGGGGATTGGGAGTTATTCACCGCAATATGACGCCGACGCTGCAGGCTGCGGAGGTTCGTAAGGTCAAGAAGTTCGAGAGCGGTGTCATCACTGATCCCATCACCGTGTCCCCCCAGGCCACCGTCCAGGAGGTCATTGATTTGACCCGGGCCAACAAGATTTCAGGGGTGCCGGTGACCGAGCAGGGCAAATTAGTGGGCATCGTTACCAGCCGTGATCTGCGTTTCGAGACCCGGTTTAATGAACCCATCAGCACGGTCATGACCCCTCAGCATAAATTAGTAACGGTAAAGGAGGGGGCCTCCAAGGAAGAGGTGCAACAATTGCTACACCAGCACCGTATCGAGAAGGTTTTGGTTATCAACAACGAGTTTGGCCTGGCCGGGCTGGTCACCGTAAAGGACATCCAGAAATCTACCGAGAACCCACAATCCTGCAAGGACAGCACTGGGCGGCTTTTGGTGGGGGCAGCGGTCGGTGTTGGCGAGGAGACGGAAGAGCGCGTTGCTGCCTTGGTAGAGGCCCAGGTGGACGTGATCGTCGTTGATACTGCCCATGGTCATTCTCAGGGCGTGTTGGATCGGGTACGTTGGGTAAAACAGCATTTTCCAGACGTGCAAGTGATTGCCGGCAACATCGCAACCGGCCAAGCGGCCACGGATTTGGTTGCAGCCGGTGCCGATGCGGTGAAAGTAGGGATTGGACCCGGCTCCATCTGTACCACCCGTATGGTTGCAGGGGTGGGTGTGCCGCAAGTTTCCGCAGTGTTCAACGTAGCCGAGGCATTGAAGAAGACCGGAGTCCCACTTATCGCTGATGGCGGTATTCGATTCTCTGGAGATTTGGCCAAGGCCATCGCTGCTGGCGCCCATTCGATCATGGTGGGGGGCTTGTTGGCGGGTGCCGAGGAGGCCCCAGGTGAGATTGAGTTGTATCAGGGCCGCTCCTACAAGACCTACCGGGGTATGGGGTCTTTAGGGGCGATGCAGGAGGGTTCCAAGGACCGTTATTTTCAAGAAAAGACCCAGAGTCCGGACAAGCTGGTCCCCGAAGGCATCGAGGGACGGGTGCCCTTTAAAGGCCCTATGTTGAATATTGTGCACCAACTCATGGGTGGCATTCGTGCCAGTATGGGGTACACCGGCTGTGGCACCATTGAGGCCATGCGCACCGAGCCTTATTTTATACGTATCACCAACGCCGGGATACGGGAAAGCCACGTACACGATGTCACCATCGTAAAGGAAGCGCCCAATTACCAAATGGAACGCTAATGACTGATCCCCATTCACAACCTATTTTGATTCTCGATTTTGGGTCTCAGTACGCCCAGTTGATCGCACGCCGGGTGCGGGAAGCCGGGGTGTACTGTGAACTCCATCCCTACGATATCCCCATAGGAGATATCGAGGCGTTTGCCCCCAAGGGCGTTATCCTCTCCGGTGGGCCGGAAACGGTCACTGTATCCGATACGCCGAGGGTGGCCACCGAGGTATTTGAATTGGGTGTGCCGGTGTTGGGAATCTGTTATGGCATGCAGGCCATGGCCGCGCAATTGGGTGGTGCAGTTGAAACCTCCGATCACCGTGAATTTGGGTATGCCCAGGTCGAGTTGGTCGCCCAGTCGCCCCTGTTGGTGGATCTCGTCGATCACAAGACCACCGATGGAGAAGTTTTGTTGGACGTGTGGATGAGTCATGGCGATAGGGTGAAGGCTATGCCCGACGGGTTTAAGGTTATGGCCCGCACCTCCAGTGCGCCCTTTGCCGCCATCGCCGACGAGACGCGCGGGTTTTACGGATTGCAGTTTCATCCAGAGGTCACCCATACCCAGCAGGGGCAAAATATCCTGCGTCGTTTTGTCCATGACATCTGCGGTTGTGATTCACTGTGGACAGCAGGGAACATTATTGATGGCATGGTGGACGAGGTCAGGGCCACGGTGGGCGAGGCCCCGGTCCTGTTGGGCCTGTCCGGTGGCGTGGATTCCTCTGTGGTAGCCGCGTTGTTGCACAAGGCCATCGGTGACCAGTTGACTTGTCTGTTTGTGGATAACGGTCTGTTGCGCCTCGATGAAGGTGATCAGGTGATGTCCGCCTTTGCCCAACACATGGGGGTGAAGGTGATTCGTGTCAATGCAGAAGATCGTTTTTTAAGTGCCCTGGTTGGTGTCGATGATCCGGAGAAGAAGCGCAAAATTATTGGTGGTATTTTTATCGACGTGTTTGAGGAAGAAGCGGCCAAGATCGAAGGCACTGAATGGCTTGCCCAGGGCACCATTTACCCCGACGTCATCGAGTCTGCCGGTGCCAAATCGGGTAAGGCCCATGTCATTAAGTCTCACCACAATGTGGGTGGCCTCCCCGAAGACATGAAGTTGAAGTTGGTCGAACCCTTAAGGGAATTATTTAAAGATGAAGTACGCAGGATCGGTGTGGAATTAGGTCTGCCACACAAGATGGTCTACCGGCACCCCTTTCCGGGGCCGGGGTTGGGTGTGCGCATACTCGGTGAAGTTAAAAAGGTATACGCCGATATCCTCAGGCAGGCCGACGCGATCTTTATCGAAGAGCTCTACCGTCACAATTTATATGATGACATAAGTCAGGCCTTCGCCGTATTTTTACCGGTGAAATCTGTGGGGGTGGTGGGTGATGCCCGGGCTTATGAATATGTTATCGCCTTACGCGCAGTACAGACTGTGGATTTTATGACCGCCAATTGGACCCACATACCCTATGAAGTGTTGTCCGCTATTTCCAATCGTATCATCAATGAGGTCCGAGGCGTGAGCCGGGTAACCTACGATATCTCCGGTAAGCCACCGGCCACCATAGAATGGGAGTAAAACAGACACGAGGTGCGAGATTGTTTTTAAACTCTAAAGATTAAACTTCCCACTGATTGAGACGTTATTTGTAGGTGCGAATTCATCTGCACAAAACGGTCGGCGAAAATAGATGAATGGATCAGCGTGAATACGACTGATGTTGACTACATGCGCCAGGCTCTGGTGCTGGCGCAGCAAGCCGCCGAGGCCGGTGAGGTCCCCGTAGGCGCAGTGGTGGTCAAAGACGATGAGATTCTGGGGGAGGGTTGGAACCGGCCCATCAGTCTGCACGATCCCAGCGCTCATGCCGAGATTATTGCGCTACGGGCTGCGGCGAAAAAAATAAATAATTATCGTCTTGTCGGCTCCACACTTTATGTCACGCTTGAACCCTGTGCCATGTGTGCTGGTGCTATTGTACATGCGCGCGTGGCGCGGGTGGTGTTTGGCGCCCGTGACCCACTGACCGGTGCAGCCGGTTCCGTGTTCAATCTCTTACAATCAGACAGAATGAATCATCAATCCCAGATTGAAGACGGTGTGTTAACGGAAGAGTGCAGTCAAATGCTCAAGGTATTTTTTAAGGAGAGGCGGCAGAGTAAAGACAATGTAAAGATGCAAGATTAAGGGCGTTTACTGTAGTGGCGTTTAACGCCTATTGGGGCGAACTCAAGACCAAGGAGATATGCTATATGTGTAATAGCAAGCGTATTGTAAAATCGTCAAAATGGGCACTGGCTGGCCTGTTGGTGTTGACGCTCGCAATCTTTGCGCAAACAGTTCATATGCGACAGGCATGGTTTGGGTGGTTATCAGAGGGGATGCACGAGTGGTTATCAGGCACCACTTTGGTTGCCAGTAAGAATTGGTATCGGGAAGGTGTGTTTAATCTGAAATTTCTGATCCTTGAAAATCCTAAATCGATTGAATTTGACACCATAGAGAAACGAAAGCCGTATTATTCATACCCGCCAGGTGCGGTATTGCCTATATACGCTATTAGCAAGATAAGAGGGAAGGAACCTTCCGCAGCGGTATTGATGGAATACAATCTGCTCAATCATTTTCTTATAGCCTTTTTGCTGGCGCTTACTACATATTATCTACTGCTTGGTATTCATCTGAGCAGGATCAGTGCATTTATCTATTCTCTCATTCCTCCTGCGAGTGAGCTTTTATTGCCGGCGCCACTTTACTGGCATCAGAATGTGTTTTTTTCTGATCAGGCGATTATTCTTCCATTCGTTGCATTTGTGTTTCTGGAAACCATCAGATACAGGATGTTGACTAGCTCCAACAGACTATTGCTCAATGTTGTGCAGGGGCTGGTGTTGTTTTATGGAATTTTCACAGACTGGTTTTTTGTGTTCCTGTCATTGGCCGTTTACTTGGTGCGATTTGTACGTGGCGAGATGGGCCTGGGGATTATAGGCTTCGTCAGAAAGAGTTTTGTTTACTGGTTGCCTGCTGTTATAGCGCTCTTATTGTTTGGTTGGCAGATTGCTCAATTGGATGGGTTGGATACCCTGATAAGTATCGGAAAAGGTCGAATAGGTACGGCGCATGATGTTTATTCACAGCACTTTAACACCAAATTGTGGGCCAGGTTAATACCTTGGGGGTATGGTCAATATGGTGTGCATTTGCTCACGATGAGCATAGCGGGATTTGTGGGCGGGATGATGTATGTTATCTACAGAAAAATACGTGGCCTGGAGGTTGGTTACAAATTAAGTGCACTGCTATCGCTGATGGCCATCACGCTGGCACCAAGTTTTGCGCAAATCTATACGTTCCAGAATCATTCTGCGGTCCATGATTTCTCTGTTTTAAAGCTATCTGTGTCCATCTCGTTAATTCCATTTGTTGTGCTGCCCGTGATGCTAGCAGAATTTTTCAATGTAGATTATTTCTTATCATTCTTTTCAAACAATAAGTTTGTAACCCACCTGTTTTCATGGAACTGGAAAAATTTTCCGATACTTCCCGTATTGATGGTGATTGTTGCCTCGGCATACTTGATAGACCAGGGGAGCAGGCACAATCGATTTTTTGGCTTCAAAGAACGTAAATATATGACGTTTCTGGATATTGGGACTTTTATTGATACGAATACAAATTTTAATGATGTTGTGTTTTCGCCGGATTTTGAGATTCCGCGAGCACCCCCAGACAGACTCAGCTATTCGATGAAGCGAGTTTATAAGGCTAAAAATTTATCAGATATTAACAGGCAGTTGGAAAATATGGGACTTCGTGGTAAGGCGTACAATGTTGTGCTTTTTCAAAAAAACGGTAAAAGTGAATCTTTGCCTCGTGAATTGCGCGGGTTGGTTATTGGTATGAAACTTGTTTCTCACAAGTATGGCTACAGATTGTATTATTTGAAATATAAAATTGAATAACCTCTCCGATCATTCCAGGTGCGGGGCTTGACCCGGCACCCGGAATGACAATACAAGCTTAACGGGATAGCACTTGAGTCATGAATAAACAAAAAACTGCCATTATCATCGGTGCTGGGCCAGCAGGGTTGACCGCTTCACTTGAGTTATTGCGACGAACAGAAATCAAACCTATCATTTTTGAGGCTAGTGCTGACAATGGTGGCATATCCAAAACTATCAAACATAATGGCAATTGTATTGATATCGGTGGGCACCGATTTTTCTCTAAATCTGAGCGTATCATGCGATGGTGGCTGGATATTTTGCCTTTGCAAGGCGTTATTGGGGAGGATAATCAGCTTGATATTTCGTACCACAATAAATCAAGATCAATCGAACTCAAAAAAGAGGGTCCTGATCCAGATCTCATTGATGATGTAATGCTTGTACGGAATCGGATATCGCGTATCTATTACTCAGGAAAATTATTTAACTATCCTTTGTCCCTGGATATAACAACGGTGCGGAATCTAGGTGTTGCCAACGTTGTTAAGATTGGCCTGAGCTATATATGGTCCCAGCTTGTCCCTATCCGGGATGAGAAATCCTTAGAAGATTTTTTTATAAATCGTTTCGGACGCAAATTGTATGCTACTTTCTTCCAGGACTACACTGAAAAAGTGTGGGGTATTCCGTGCAGTGAAATCAGCGCGGAATGGGGTGCGCAGAGAATTAAGGGATTGTCTATTAGCAAGACGGTGATTCATGCCGTAAAGCAACGTTTCTCAAAAGACAGGTCTTTGGGGCAGAAAGACGTCGAAACTTCACTGATTGAACACTTTATGTATCCAAAGTATGGGCCGGGACATATGTGGGATACGGTGGCACGAAAAATAACAGAGCTTGGTGGGGAAATTCATTACAACACAAGAGTTGAAAATGTGTGCATAAAAGAGGGTCTCATCAATAAGGTAGTGGTGAAAGACGCAGCAACAGGCAGGGCGCGTGATCAATACGGTAATTATGTTTTTTCAACTATGCCTGTGCGGGAACTGATCAATGGTTTTGAAGGTTCAGTTCCGGAAAATGTGAAACGTGTGGCAAATGGTTTGGTTTATCGAGACTTCATTACTATTGGGTTATTGCTCGATAATCTTGCAATTTCTGATAAACATGGATCAGAAAATGGATCGAATCTTGTGTCCGATAACTGGATATATATTCAGGAACCCAACGTTAAAATAGGTAGGTTGCAAATTTTTAATAACTGGAGTCCCTATATGGTAAGAGACGCCAAGAAGGTATGGATTGGGCTTGAGTATTTCTGTGACGAGGGTGATGAATTGTGGACGATGAGTGATGATGAAATTGTTGCGCTTGCCAGGAATGAGTTAGATGAAATTCATATTACTCGAGATGCAAATGTACTGGATAGCATTGTTATACGGATGCCTAAGACATATCCTGCATATTTCGGCACTTACAATGAAATGGATAAAATTAGAGCGTTTGTAGATCCAATTGAGAATCTATTTTTGATTGGGCGCAATGGAATGCACAAGTACAATAATCAAGATCACTCAATGTTGACTGCCATTGAGGCGGTGGAAAACATCATTAATGGACAAACCTCCAAGAACAATATTTGGGATGTTAATACAGAAATGGAATACCATGAGGATAAGTCTTAACAGTTCAATTCAATCCAGAAGGTGCTGCCCTTGCCGGGGACGCTCTCCACACCGATGGTGCCGCCCATCATCTCAAGGATAAGCTTGCAGATCACCAGGCCGATGCCCACACCCCCGACCCCAGAATGCTCGGCGCCCAGCCTTTCAAACGGCTGGAACAAGAGTCCCTGTTGCTGAGCCGATAGCCCAGGGCCGGTATCGGTGACCTCAATGCGCAATTTGTTATCCGCAAGTGGTTTGACGGTCAAGCTTACCGTCCCTCCTGCCTGGTTGTATTTCACCGCATTGGACAGCAGGTTCAGCATCACCTCTTTGAGGCGAACCGGGTCGGTGTGCAGCATCACTTCCTGGTTGTGCTTACCAGGGTAACGTAGATCGATCCCGGATTGTTGTGCGTCCGGTAAGATCAGTTGTACGCACTCCTGCAAAATTTTGTTCAGAGCAACCGGCTCCTGGGTAAGCTCGATATGTCCGGTCTCAATTTTGGCCAGATCCAGCACCTCGTTGATCAACGCCAGCAAATGATCGCCTGCCATGTGAATCTCCCCCACCTGTTCAAGTTGTTCTGGAGACAGGGCGTTTTTGTCATATTCCAGTATTTGGGCAAAACCCAGAATGGCATTCAGGGGGGTGCGTAACTCGTGACTCATGCGCGATAGGAACTCCGATTTGGCGTGGCTGGCTTTTTCTGCCTCTTCCAGAGCCACCTCCAGACGTTCCCGGTTGAGACGCAGCGTTTTCTCTATACGCCTCCGTTCCGCGATAAGAAGGTTGAAAGACCGTCCCATCATACCAATCTCATCCTCGCCTTGTTCATCCATGCGCCCGCTAAAATCTCCCGTGTCTTTCACCCGTTGCAGCGCTTGCGTGATGCCGGTAACGCCGAACACCAATCGTTTGGTCACAAGGATGGCCACTAACAAGGTGATAGCCAGGGCAATAATCATCAGCAACACATAAGAACTGAGTTGAGAGCGCGTATTAGCTATCGTCCGCTCGGCATAGCGTGTGATATCCCGTCCTATTTTGTCACTGACCTCCTTGATCAGGGAGATACGCTTTGTGGAATGACGGAACCACTCCTCTGCATCCACGCCGCCGATGCTCTCTCGTAGACGTTTTGTGGCGGCAAGCGCAGGGCCATCGTCGACCTTGACGGCCTCATCAATCTTTTTAATGCTGGCTGCGTTAAAGTGCATTGTCTCAACGGTGCTCACAAATTTTTGATATCTCCGGAACGTAGTAATAACAGTGTCAAGATCATTTTTCTCCACTTCGCTTATATCGGGTAGGCGACCATACTTCCGGACAACCTCTTCGGCCTTATTGAAATAGTCATTGAAGCGTTCCCGATATCCCGGTGTCCCTCTTAATACATAATTCTTAAAGTCATGGATTGCACCACCGTAGCCGATCAGCGTTTGTAGCGAGTTGAACAGTTCGTTTTTCTCGCTCTTTTTGAGAAAGGTCCTGCGTATGGCCCGTACTTTTACAGCTGAGGGGTCGCGTAGCTTGTTGTTTAGCAGGCGCCTTTGTTCCGCGGTAGCCACTACTTTTCGGAAACGCCTCAAGGTGTTGTTTTGCTTGGTGATGTATCCTTCTATAATCTGAGTCGTCTTCACATCAAGCTTGCCCGATGCGAACACGCTGTGCATGATGCCCCTTTCCTGACCGGCATATTCCTGTAGCCAGAGCAATGTACTGTAGGCTTCGAGCTGCCGGATAAGTGGCGCTTCATCCAACGCTGTGCTGACTTGCTGGGAAAACCGGAGGGTTCTGGCGTTAACATCAGAATAATACCGAAAGAAGTCATTGTCCCGAGACAGGGCATCCACTGCGGAACGAAATACCCCCCGTTCATTGAAAGCCTTCTGTAGTTGCTGGTAATATTCTTTCAGGTTCCAAAATTCATTACCTAACTTTTGGTCTACGATAAGTTCCTGTAATGAAAGAATCTGCTTATCAACACGGGTCCGCTGGATGCGTAATTTATCGCCGAAGCGCTTTCCCCCACTGCCTAAATAGCCCGCACTGATATCGCGCTCCAACTGAAATTCATGTACGAGGTTGGCCAACACCAAAGACAATTCCTGATTTGCATAACTGGAGTGCGCATTGTTCAGGTGTTTCCACAGGCCCGTGGTTATGCCGACGGCCATGCCCACTACCAATATTGTGGGCACCAACACGAGCAGCACAAGCTTGTGCTTGATCTTCAGATTGTTGATCTTATCTGTGAACATAAACAGGCAACCATCATCGGCAACGATCCGCTGAGTTTCAACAGATCCCTGCATTTTTAAGCAATTTTATAGGTCGAACGTAGGCTAGTTTGCGGTCGTCCGTATGCTCGTGTTCGTGATTAGGTCGTGGATGGTCCGCCAGCCACTTCCTATGAACACAAACCAGGACGCGCCAAGCATACCACCAAAACGCGCGGTGGTTCCACCGCAGCTAAAAGACCGCTCATGACAACCACCTTATAGCCCAGCTAGGTGTATTTACCAGTCTAGATTTGGTGCTATCCATAACTTAGAGAAAATCTGATCAATTGAACTTGAACCGCCAAGATGCCAAGAATTTTCTTTATAAAATCAGCATCTATTAGCTTGGCGTCTTGGCGGTTGAGCGTATTAATCAGAGGTTCTTTAGAAATAATCAGTGTCAGGTTGTCACAACCCGACTGATCGGGATAATAAATGGGTATGCTGACCGAATATTAGAGTGCCGACGGTTCCACTTTGATGGCTTCGGTGGAAGTGGTGGCTTTAATGTCTTCATCGACCTTGACCAGGATATCGTAGTAAGTTCGGATGCGGCGCACATACTGCACAGGTTCGTATCCGCGGGCATAGCCGTGGCGGGTCTTGCGGTACCAGGCGGGTTTGGCCAGTAGCGGCAGGCGTTCGCGTACGTCTTTCCAGATATTGGGATTGCCCCCTTGCTTGGCGGTAATGACGCGTGCGTCTTCGAGATGGCCCATGCCCACGTTGTAGGCGGCCAGGGCCATCCAGGTGCGGTCGGGCTCTTCCACGGTCGCCGGCACTCGGTCTATCAGGTCGCGCAGATAAAGGGTGCCACCACTGATGCTTTCGTAGGGATCGACACGATCTTTGACGTTCAGGAAGCGAGCGGTGCGATTGGTCAGCATCATGATGCCGCGTACCCCGGTGGGGGAGACCGCTTCTGGGTTCCACAAAGATTCCTGGTAGGCCTGAGCCGCGAGCAGGCGCCAGTCCAGGTCATGTTCGGCGCCAACCTTTTCAAACATGGATTGATATTCCGGTAGAATGCTTTCGATACGCCGTTGATAGGCAGCGAGATTTGGATAAGTCGAACGGCTCGCCGGTCCATAGTAGCGATCTATGATTCGGCTGAGCGCTCCCGAGGACTGCGCCTCTTTAATAAATTTAGCGGCTGCATTGTAGAGTGAATGGTCGTCGCTCAGTGGGAATGCCCAGGCCAGTTGCTCCGGGCGTTGAATATTGAAGGCTACACTGAGTTCGGGATAAAACTGTTGAACCACGGCTACCAGGTTGGAGTCGGCTATAGTGGCCTCTTGCAGACCTTCCCAAACTTCTATTAATAAATCTTCAGGCCCCTGGTCATCGACCTCGGTCCATTCCAGTTTGGGGTGTCTTTTTTTTAGTTCGTTCAGTCGTTCGCTAAAGCTGGTTCCGGCCACAATGGTGGGGTGGTGTTTGGCGAGCTCTTTAATATTGTAGGGCTTTTCAGTGCCGCGGCGGTAGACTACCTGTTGACGGATTTCCTGGTAGGGTGGCGAGAAACGCACCAGTGATTTACGTTGTTCCGTTATTGTGATGCCTGCGGCAGCGAAGTCACCTTCTCCACTGGCAATACGGGGTAGCATGTCTTTGAAGTTTTCCACGACTACCATTTCCAATTGCACACCCAGGGAATTGGCAAAGGCACCGGCAAGATCGTACTCAAAGCCCACGTTTCCATCGGGGCCACTGTAGAAGGATGTGGGGCCATTGAGGGTCAGCACCCGAAGTGTTCCAGAAGCCTTGACAGTGTCCAAACGGTTTAATTGCATGAGTGTTGCGGGCAGCAGTAATAACGTCAGGGACAGCAGACCTAGCCATAGCCATTCCAGCATTTCTCGATTGGCGTGAATGTATTTTGGTAATAGGCGCATGGACTTAAGCTAAGGCAAATGTGGAATGAATGACACCATCAGAAAACCATGGGTAAGCGCGAAGTCATGGGTTTGATGAAGTTCTTGTTTATTGGACGTCAGTCCTGACGATCCGGTTATTTTACTTAATTTTCGCGGAATTGTTTAGGAGATGATCCGATTGTCGATGCCAGCGAAAGGATCTGAAGAAAGCCACCAGGGCCCCATTCTGCCTCAGGTTTTAAATGATGGTGGTTTTAGTGTCTAATATAGCAGGCTGTCAGCATATCTATCTTGAAGGCACTCCTATTACTCCCCTATCCCTCCGGGAGCACCCCCAGGGCATAAAAGGGTTAGAGCCTGCCCCGGAGGGACCTCGGTGCACCCCTCGAAGGGGTGCTAAAAAGAGCCCCCTGGTGGGGTGGAAGGAGTTATCAATTAATAGGGGTGCCCTTTACTTGGATTATCTGCGATAGCCATTCCGGAGAGGTACCGAAGTGGTCATAACGGCGCAGACTCGAAATCTGTTGGGGGCTTTATGTCCCGCGTGGGTTCGAATCCCACCCTCTCCGCCATTCATTAGGCCAGGGTCTTAAAGACCCCTGGCCAGCGGTGATATATTCTTCGTTGCGCCAGACAGGCGACTGGTTTACCCTTGCGCGCCTGCTGAGTTCGGCGGCAGTGTAAGTTTAAGAATATTGGAGAGGTGGCCGAGTGGTTGAAGGCGCACGCCTGGAAAGTGTGTGTACGTTAACCCGTACCGAGGGTTCGAATCCCTCCCTCTCCGCCAAACACTATTTGTAGCTAACTGAAGTATTTTTATCATGCCGATCACCTCGGCCCCCTGTCCCTGGCGAATTACTAACTCATGCCGGGATCGGGGTTTGAAAAAGTCCCCGGCAGTGATGTCGCCATGAAAAGTCATCAAGCAGTGCCTTGGGTTGGGTGGGTTTCTGGCCAAATTCGCAAGGCGGTTGACCGCCGAGCGAGGCATGGACGCGGTGATGGTTGTAATATTCCTTGAACGCGTTCAGTTTCCGTTCCAGATCGGTTGTAGTCCAGAACAGGGTCTGGTCGAGATGGAGTTGGCCCACAGAGAGGAACATAAAACCACTATCCAAGTGGTTGTTAACGACGAAATGCTGGACTTTTATCTGGAAGAAAAAGTTCGGCGTGAGAGGTATCAGCCTACACTGGCTGAGCAGTACTTGGGCGGGTGGCAAAAAACAGCGGGTTGAGGCGTGACTGAACAAATTCATAGCGGCATCCTATCAGGCAGCCGTATACAAGAAAGCAACGCGGTTAAAACGTGAACGTGAAGAACGAGAGTGGGCTGAACAACAGAAAAAAGAGGAGGTTTTAAAGCAGAGAATTGAGCAAGAACAAGGTTATCTTGATGCGTTGACCAAACAGGTTAAGGCTTGGCGCGAGGCTGAGGAGTTGTGTGCTTATATTAAGGCTGTTCGCGCGGTGGGCTCGCGTATATTTCCGTTATAGATAATCTATTTGACCTTGGGTGGTATCCATGATGGCGTCAAACGGTATCTGTTCGGTGAAGTAAAGTGATGCTGTTGCCTGGTAGGCACGAGTGTATTGCTCTTTAGTGTCTGGATCCGACAATAAAAATGCCTCGTTCTTGGCGATATTAAGGTTATCATCCTTCCTGAAGCGATGTTCTTTTCGAGATTGATATTCAGTTGTGCCTATGAATGCTATTACTTCTGGGTGAGCTAGGAGTTGACTGATATCGTAGTAGTGTCTAAGAAAATTGGGTGGCAGTTTCCCCCCTTGTTGCTGTTGGCGGAACTTTGTTGAGACAGTCTGTAGTTTTTCTACAAATGTATAGCCCGGGTGATAGCAAGGAACGTCTATCGCCCGATTGTCTGCAATGGATATATCGCTTTCGGAGGCCTTGTCATAGGCCCAGGATGTTATCGTTTGTGGCGTGTTAGGTTGGGTATCATCGAAACCGGTCTCCAGAAGGACACCTTCTTTCAGGATGGACATTTTGTCAAAGGCGCTTTCATACAATAGTCGGATGCCGCCACTTCTGAATTTCTCATCATCAAAAGCACAGTCACGTTCTATATTTTCGACCAACAGAACTTCCCGCTTTAGCGGTGCATTTTGCCCCTTTAAGGGGCTCACCCGTTTAAGCCCCCGGCTATGCCGGGGGTCAGTTAACAATCATCGCAAAGGGAGTTATGGCCATGGCACGGATGCCACGATACGTCCTTCCTGGACAACCTCAGCATGTCATCTTGATGGTTATAAAAACCGTGACTGTTCAAAATAGGTCTTGATATTACGTACGTTTTATCGTACGCTAAATGGAGGAGGTATTTATCGTGACTATATTGAATGCAACAGAAGCTCGCTCTAAGCTTTACAGCCTTATTGATGAGGCAGCAGACACTCATCAACCCATTGTAATTACAGGAAAAAGAGGTAATGCGGTCCTTGTTTCTGAGGACGATTGGAATGCAATTGCTGAAACGCTACATTTGTTGTCAGTACCTGGAATGCGGAAATCAATTAAAGAAGGTATGAGTCAAAATATATCAGAATGCTCTAAGGAGCTTGATTGGTGAACTGGGAGTTAGTGTATACAAAACAGGCAAAAAAAGACGCAAGGAAAATTGTAGCATCTGGGTTGAAACCGAAGGTTAAATCGTTGCTGGAATTACTAGAAGAGAACCCTTATAAAAAACCACCTCCTTATGAAAAGCTAGTTGGTGACTTGTCTGGTGCATATTCACGAAGAATAAATATTCAACATAGATTGGTCTATCAAGTTTACGAAGAAGAGCA
>DRJZ01000038.1 GCA_011052015.1 Acidiferrobacteraceae bacterium
TAGCATGCAGTTAAATAAAAAGACGTGGATAAACATGTAGAGCAGAAGGCAGAGGACTTGCGGACGCGGGTTCGATTCCCGCCGCCTCCACCATTAGCACTTCCTAAAGTCGTCCCAGGACGGCTTTTTTATTGACTATTATCAGCTAGTTATCCGTACTTACGGTCTATTGCAGACCAATAAAATTCATTGACAGCCGGGGCAACTGGGGGCAACAGCACGGTAAGCGTCTGGGCAACTACAGGATTGACCCTACCCTTTCAGGTCTTCCATTTTTAAATTCTGCGGTAGCAGATCCAATAGTGCCTGCTCCGATGTAGCAAGCGGAAGTTGTTCAAACAGGTAGTTCAGATAAGCCCATGGCTCCAGTTTGTTCGCCTTGGCCGGCTCCACCAGGGTATAGAGGGTGGCACTGGCATGGGCGCCCCTCGGGCTTCCCGAGAACAGGAAGTTTTTACGACCGATTACAAAGGGACGTATCGCGTTCTCTGCCTTGTTGTTGTCGATCTCGATGTGTCCGTCCTCAAGACAGGTCATCAGCTTCGGCCAGAGATTCAGGGTATAGGTGATGGCTGTACCTAACGGACTTTTGGGTAGCACCCTTGTTACCTTCTCATCAAGCCACACCTTGATCTTGTCCAGGATCGGCGCGGCCTTTTTCTGACGAATGGCTTCTCGCTCTTGTGGGTTTTTATCCCGGGCAGTACGCTCAACATGGTACAGCTTACTGATCAATGCCACCATCTGATGCGCCACCGCGGTATTCTTACGACCATGTGTTGCCTCGACGAAGCGTCTGCGCACATGCGCCCAGCAGGCTCCATGCCCGAGGATGCCGGGGGATTTGGATAAGGCGTTATAGCCTTCGTAGCCATCGGTGACCAGATACATCTCGTACTCTGGCAGCACTTCTTCTGTTGGGAACAGGAAGTCCACCGGAACTTCACTCCCTCGTGAGTCGGCATATTGATACCAGATCACCAGTTGATCCGGCGGACCACCGCCATAGACCCACATATACGATAATTGTGTATTGTCCCGATTGGGTTCATTGAGTACCTGCAACCGGGTTTCATCAATATGGATGACTCGACCCTGATAGAGTAGTCGCTTCATCACCGCCATCAGCGGGGTTAACCGTTCATGGAGTTGAAGTATCCAACCGCTCATCGTCTGGCGACTCAGGTCGATGTTGTCTCTGCGGTAGATGACTTCTTGTCGATAGAAAGGTAATCCATCCACAAACTTGCGTACCACCACATCGGCAATCACGGAACTGTGGGCGATGGATTTTGGCAGGATCTGATCTGGGCGGGGGGCGATCTGGATGCCTTGCTCCACTCCGGCCACCGCATCGTGATTCGGTGCGTACTTGGCGCGCTTGAAGGTGATGACATAATGTTGGCGGGGAATGACGGCCAACATTATGTCATCACCCATGGCGGCCTTTCCTTCATCACTGAGATCGATGATCTTTTCGATGCGATTGAGATCGGCCGGTAGTGCGCGATGGACAGGCTTTTTCTTCTCGTCTTGTTCGTCGGTTGCTTTCTTTTGAGGGGCCGACTTGTCTTCATCTGGATCTGCGGGTAAATCCAGCTCAGCCAGTAGTTGCTCCAACTCGGCTTCATCAAACAACGAGGCTTGGTTCTTGTTGGTTCGATCCGCGCTGGCACCGAACTGGCGTTTGCGTAATAGCAGAATGTAATCGAGCAACTGTTCTATGCGCTGGGCTTTCTCGGTTAATGCCTGTTCTTTTTCTTTGACCGAATCCCGTAACTGAACGACCTCTGCCTTGAGCTGAATCGGATCGTCTGGAAGAGAAACAACGCTTGAATGCATGCGCTATATCATACCAGAGACGCACCCATAAAGCAGCAGAATAATGCTTTAAAACAAGGGGAAACTCGCTGTTTTATGTGCTTTGACCTGCGTCACAT
Source organism: Acidiferrobacteraceae bacterium (assembly GCA_011052015.1). Lineage (GTDB taxonomy): Bacteria > Pseudomonadota > Gammaproteobacteria > HyVt-429 > HyVt-429 > HyVt-429. The sequence continues at coordinate 1,941 of DRJZ01000038.1, forward strand.
CCAACCCCTCCAGCAACCAGCTTAACTCACGGGATGTGATTTCAATCGGGGCCTGTTCGCCGCCTGCGGGCCACCAGAATCGTTGCCTTTCAAGGCGCCGATAGAAAAGCCAGAATCCGTTGTTATGCCAGTACAGAATCTTGATCCTGTCTCTCAGGCGATTGCAGAAAACAAACAAATGGCTCGAGAAGGGGTCAGACTCAAATACATCACAAACCAATACCATCAGCCCATTGACCGCCTTTCTCATATCCGTAGACCCTGCCGCAAGATAGACACGGGTGTTTGCTTTCTGGGTCAGGTCGCTTTGCTTCCAGGTCTCGATACGATCAAACCGGCGCTGGCGATTGGCTTCTCTTTTGGATAAGCTTGAACTCATGATGTGCCCTCAGTATGTCAATGAATGATGAGCGCATCATGACGGCTCCAGAAAGGGTGGGGTAGATGTAATTCGCTAGACGCTTACCTTTGAGCTGTGCACTTGCATTTGCGGACAGGATTGTTCGATTGTCTTTGTCAAAATGGAATCATAGAATATGAAATAGATATACTGTCCCTTGAATTCCCTTGCCTATGCACCCGGCCCTACTAAATATTTATCTGGTTTCGCTATACCGATCTGATTCAATCTGGTTTTGCCTAACTTAAATAGCATAGTCTCCTTAGTTATTATTAGATCACCCCATGTCTTTCCACCATCTAAAGACTTTGTTTGCCATACAGCAATAACAGGGCATGAAGCAATAGTTTTTGCACATGGATCATTCGATGATTCAATAGATAATTCTATAATGACTTGATTTTTGATTTTCTCTATTGCACCGACCCCAAAGGTAGTATCTAAACCTAGCCGTGCTAACTTGATACTTTCTTTTCGAGGGATTTTATTATTCTCCGATATATAGTATTCAAAGCGATCATATGGAAATATATTGATGTATGGAAATTTATTGTACGGGAATGGTATATCTATAAAATTAGTATCAGGAAACCTAACATGGTTTCCTGCAACAATCGTTTGACCATTTGCTCTGAACGCACTACAAATGTTATTTCTAGCATGCTCATACTTTATAGGCTCTTCCCCTGATCGAGTGGGTAGATTACCGTATGAGGGATGAGAGACAAAGAGCTATACACACAAATATTGGGTATCCGTTCACCCTGGCAGGTGTCTGAAGTTGATCTGTCGGTGCAAGCGGTTGAGGTCAAGGTTTACGTTGAACAGGAGCCTGGAGCAGAACAGCATTGCCCGAAGTGCGGAGAGGTCTGCCCGGGATATGACCGACGACAGAGGTCATGGCGACATCTGGATACCTGCCAGTTCAAAACGTTACTGGTGGCCAATGTGCCCCGCGTGAAGTGTTCTGAACACGGTGTTGTGACAGTAGCAGTGCCTTGGGCCGAGCCGGGA
>DRJZ01000039.1 GCA_011052015.1 Acidiferrobacteraceae bacterium
AAGTATTTCCGTGCTTTTCTTCAAAAACCAATATAGCATCAGTAAGTTACGAATATATAAGTCCCGTCATTACCCACAAATTTTTCCGAAGAGCCTAAAAACAAGACTGAGTAAGATTGGCTGTCCCAAGACTTTGGTGTCAGTCTTCAGGGTTGCTGAGTGTTGGGCTACGTGCCCCATGTCACCAGAAGTGGGTTAAAATGGCATCAGAAATCATCAAAGAACAATCAAAAATAGATCCTCAGTTGCAGAAAATTGTCGCGGTCTTTGACCAAGTTGCGGCTGACTATGATAAAGAAGCCTTACGCTGGTTTCCATTTTGCGCAGACAAGATGATGGATATTTTGTTGCCGTCACCAGGCATGAAAGTGCTGGATGTGGCTGCGGGCACCGGGGCACTGACCATTGCAGCGGCACAGAGAATTCGTCCTGTGGGCAGGGTGTACGCCATTGATCTTGCCGATGGGATGTTGTCCGTGCTGGAAGCAAAGACGCGAGTGATGGGGCTTGAGAATATCGATTTGTTTAATATGAATGGAGACCAGTTAGAGTTTCGGGATCAATATTTTGATGCGGTGTGTTGCTCTTTCGGTCTGTTTTTTATGCCTGACATGCAACAGGCTCTGCGCGAATGGTGGCGTGTGCTCAAGCCCGGTGGCAGGATTATTTTTAGCAGTTTTGCTCAAGGCGCATTCCAGCCCATGAAGGGGTTGTTCTTTGATCGTATAGAGGGCTATGGAGTCGAGTTCCCAAAAGGGCGTGGTCAATTAGTGGTCGATCGTCTCCAGGATCAAGTCACTTGCACAAAGTTGTTAGAGGGCGCCAATTGTAGTGATGTGCAACTACACCACGCCCAGGTGGGATATCACCTTCAAAGGGTTGAGGACTGGTGGGATGTGCTGTGGGGCAGCGGTTTCCGGGGTCTGTTGCTGCAGCTAGACGAAAAAGAACGATTACGGTTTCGATCTGAGCACTTCAAAGAAGTATCTGGTTTGGCCAAGGAAAACGGTATTTGGATGGATGTGGGGGTGAATCTTACCGTGGGACGGCGGGCTTGAATGGGCCATGACTGAGATGACCATTCACTACGATGACGTCGAGCCCATTGTGATAGAAACCGATGAATCCACCACCGCCAGTGTTATTTGGTTGCACGGGTTGGGAGCAGACGGTAATGATTTTGCCGGTATCGTGTCCGAACTCGGCATGCCTGCAGATTTAGGGTTACGTTACACCTTCCCTCACGCGCCTATGCGCCCGGTGACATTGAACATGGGTCATGTGATGCGTGCCTGGTACGACATAGCAGGCCTCGATGAGTCGTCTCCAGAGGACAGGGCAGGCCTGATTCGGTCGCGGCAATATATCGACAAGCTGATCCAGGGCGAGATAGACCGTGGGATACCGTCACAGCGCATCATTGTTGGAGGATTCTCCCAGGGAGGTGCCCTCGGGCTTTACGCTGGCCTGCGTTTTGAACAACCTCTGGCGGGCATCCTGGCCCTGTCTTGTTACCTGCCTTTGCCCTTTGAGCTTTCTATGCAGATCAGTGATGCCAATCGGAATACACCTGTTTTTTTTGCCCACGGACGCCAAGACCCAGTGGTAGGATTATCCATGGGTAGTCAGTCCTATAAGCGGGTTAGAGAATTCGATACTGCCGCTGTGTTTCATGAATATCCAATGGGGCACAACGTTATTGGCGAAGAGATACGAGATATTGGTGTATGGATGCGCGAGTGTCTTGGCTAGACGGGCCTTGATCTGGTGGCAGTAGGCGAATGACCACTCATTTCCATAATATAATTGTACGACTGGCTGTATTGTTGTGCAGGGACAGATTGATTTGCGCCGTTAGGTAGAGCCTGCCGGCTAGGCTTGCCAAGCTGGATTTCCCGCCTACTTTCAATAAGTTGCCTTTAGAACATAAAGCGATTTATCTTATATTTATTGGCTAAGAGGGAAAATTAAAGATTCATTATATTAGCGAAACTGACCTGGGCGTCTATACTTTATGCTGATTTCCCGTAAGAACGTGAGTAACAGACAAGGCATGGGCGCGGTCTTTGCCCCTGTAGGCGTTGTCTTAACCTGTGTAGGAGGTGGCCATGTTGGAACGCCGGTGGAATCCACGCAAAGAGCTTGAAATGCATGTAGCTGTTTACTACAGCGGCCTCGGTATTTTGCGAGGTGTAAGTCGTGATATCAGCCTGAAAGGAATGTTCATCAAGATACCCTCAGTACAATTACCCCTTAATGCTGCCCTGGATGTTGTTTTTTCCCTTGGGTCGCAGAAGGACCGGCAGCGTATGCGAATACCTGCGCTCGTTGTGCGTAGCGAATCGGATGGTGTGGGTGCAATGTTCAGTAATCTGGAGCTTAGCGCCTCGGCGGCCTTGTGCAGGATGATGAATCAGGCCCCGGCGATGGTGATGCAGTCCCAGGTTGTTGCTGCCCCTGCGCACGGATAGCCCCTGACTGCATTGCTATCGGAATACTGAGCGTCATCGTGCGGGCCGCCGAGAATTCGTTTTCTCGGTGGCCCGTTTGTTATCTGTCTTCTCGACTTTTATTTGAATTCGTTCTGACCCGTCGTGATGGGTGCCATATTGATTCCAGACTGCAGTCTGGATTTCGTTAAGCTTTTTATGGTTGCTGCCTATGGTGACCCATTGGCCTAATTGGACCTTGATTTGGCTGGCCATGTTGTGAAATTGGATATGCCGTTGTGACTCATCCACTGCGAATGAGAACCGCGGTGTGATTTTGATATCAGCAACACCTTGCAGCAGGTGGACAGTAACCAAAAACCCGGACGTTACACTACGAACCACTTCAGACTCGGCCAATATTAATTGGTCGTGGGCCAGATCGATAAAATACTGTGGGTCTGTGCGGGTTTTACCTGCCTCAATAAAACCTGTTTTTCCTTCTAGTACGCGTATAGTTTGCAGCTGCTGATGACGGCGTGTGGCATACTGGCGCTGGATATCTCCCCGGACAGTGTTACCAATATCCTGGAAGCGCAGGCTGATCAAAAGAGTGGCCTGTGCCACATCAAGGTGTTCTAGTACAGTCCTGATACGGGAAATGTTTTGTTGATTGTCTCTGATAAACAGCTTGTACTGCGCACCACTGATAGAACCCTTGAGGCCTAATAGGGGGCGTATTGTGGGAAGTAAATCACTGGCCAATCGGTGTTTTAGGGGTACAACCTCCAATACAAGTTCATTGCTGTGGACCGAGCCCACCCAGGCCAGGCACAGCAAAACGATGATAATATGGGCAGCGGGCTTGGTATAAATCATCTTGCACCTATTGGATTGATGGGAGATTATAGCCATACAAATACTGGTAGATACGAATTCGTTCTCGCACCCATTCGTAAATGCTTTTTCAGGTCAATTAGGACACATTAATGAAAACAAGAATGCGGATAGCATTAATTTTAGCATCAATTTTATTTTTGTCGTGGGGCCTAGGCCTGATATTTTATCCAGAGGCCAGTCACAAGTTGATTAGTCAGGGGACCTATGACAGCGTTACCGTGCGCATGTTAGGGGGCTCATTTTTAGGGTGGGTGGCCGCCTGTCTGGTTGCTGTTCGTAGCCCGGGCCGGGAAATAGTGTGCGCTATTTCTCTGGCCACATTGACTGTCAGCACAGTAGCCATTGTACTAATGTTCGTCGACGGTAATATGCCGGCTCAAGACACTACGGTTGTTAGTTTGATCGTGGCCATCGGCAGCGCAACCTATCTTCTTGTTTTTGGGTCACAATTGGGCAAGAAAACCCATAGCGGATGCGAGGCTGCATGCCCTGGTGTCACTGGTGCATAATCTCTGAGGATTGTGTCCCCACAGCTTGCTGTGATCAATGCTGAACCGCCAAGGACGCCAGAAAAATATGTGGGTTTACACTTTGGCGCTGTTAGCGTCTTGGCGGTTCAGATTATTCTTTCGATTAATACCCCGTTGGTTTGCGGCGGAGTTATTTGTTCCAAAGTGTTCCTAAGATTGAGTGGGCAAGTGCTGTGCTTGCTCTTTAGCGTTGCCGGTATAGTCGGCCGGGGTGAGCTCCAAAAGTTGCCTTTTGACCTCGTTGGGCAGATCCAGGGACTGTATGAAACTTGCCAAAGAATCCTGATCAATGCCCTCATTTCCCCGCGTTAAGGCCTTCAGCTTTTCGTAAGGTTCTTCGATGCCATAACGCCGCATGACCGTTTGTATGGCCTCGGCGAGTATCTCCCAGGTTTGGTCCAGGTCCATGTTGAGCCTGTCCGTATTGATATCCAGTTTTTTTATGCCTCGCAGGCAGGATTGATAGGCGAGCAAGGAGTAGCCCATGGCTACACCTACATTGCGTAATACAGTAGAGTCGCTCAGGTCTCGCTGCCAGCGGCTAATGGGCAGCTTGGCCGCCAAATGGGAAAACAGGGCATTGGCCAAACCCAGATTGCCCTCAGAATTTTCAAAGTCAATGGGATTGACCTTATGTGGCATCGTCGACGATCCCACTTCCCCGGCGACGGTCCTTTGTCTGAAGTATCCCAGCGAGATGTAACTCCAGACGTCACGGTCAAAATCGATCAATATTGTGTTGAATCGACTGATGGCGTGAAAGAGTTCGGCCATATAGTCATGGGGTTCGATCTGAGTGGTGTAGGGGTTCCAGGTCAGCCCCAAGCCCTCGACGAACGCCTTGGCGGTGCGAGGCCAGTCGATATCAGGATAGGCCGTCAGGTGAGCATTGTAGTTACCCACCGCGCCATTCATCTTGCCCAGGATAGGCACGGCAGCAATTTGCGCACGCTGTCGGCTGAGGCGGCTCACGGTGTTGGCCAGTTCCTTGCCCACGGTAGTGGGGGATGCGGGCTGACCATGGGTTCGGGCCAGCATGGGTTGCGCGGCATAATGTTTGGCGAGATCTGTCAGAGTGCCAATGAGCTTGTCGATGTTTGGCAAAATCACTGTGTCCCGCCCATCCCGCAGCATCAGACCATAGGCCAGGTTATTGATGTCTTCCGAGGTGCAGGCGAAGTGAAGAAATTCTTTGCAGCGGTTAAGTTCGGCGTGATCCTGGATACGTTCTTTTAAAAAATATTCTACTGCCTTCACATCATGATTGGTGGTGGACTCGATCTCTTTTACCCGTGTTGCATCAGACGCATTAAAGTCCTTTACAATGCTGACCAATCGAGTCTTCGCTCCGTCTGAAAGCGTGTTGAGTTCGGTTATGCCGGCGTCTTCAGTCAATTGAAGTAACCAATATACTTCCACCATGACTCGGTAATGTATGAGACCGTATTCACTAAATAACGGGCGTAAGTCGGCCAGTTTATCGGCATAACGCCCATCCAGGGGTGACAGGGCCAACAGATTCGGGTTGGCTTGGTTGGGTTGAGTGCGCTGGGTGCTCATGGGTGTCCTAACTGTCCTTATTTTGGTTTTTAAGGGCGATAAGGCCCAAGTGTAGAGTCGCTATACGGCCCATAGTGCGGTGCCCAGTATAAGTTGAACCTTGGGACCATTAAAAGGCATAGCAGGTATGGGATTTTACCGAATTTGTCCGCTCAGGACGATCTAGCTGGCGTGTATTTCGGGGTGTTGGGCCTATTGTTTGCGGCGCTAAGTGGTAATGGGCTAAAGAATCGGGGCACCAAACCGATACACACTGTGTACGGAAGCGGGTTTTTGCCCGTTCCAGGCTCTTTATGGAACTTGGCATTTAAACCTTGAAATATCAATGGCTTGCGATAGATAGGAGAGAGTAGTGGATCTCGCTACCACACTGGGACTACTGGGCGCCATGGGGGTCATTGTGGGGGCCATCTTGGTTGGCCCCAGCCCCATGATTTTTTTGAATATGCCCGGCTTGTTGATAGTGCTCGGTGGCACCTTTGGCGCCACCCTGATCAAATTCAATTTATCCGACATCTTTGCCGGTTTTTCAGTGGGTCTGAAGGCGTTTTTCTATTCCAACGACAAGCCCATGAAGCTGATCAATGAGGGTATTGAATTGGCTCAGGTGGCCCGTAAAGAAGGTCTGTTGGGGTTGGAGGGACGTGAGACCCAAAACGAATTTCTAAAAAAAGGGATTCAGTTGGCGGTGGATGGTCACCAACCGGAGTTGGTGGCACGTATGTTGGCCAAGGATATCAATCTTACCATTGAGAGGCATGACGATGGTAAATTCATCTTTAAGGCCATTGGTGATGTGGCCCCGGCCATGGGTATGATCGGAACCTTGGTGGGCTTGGTGCAGATGCTTGCCAATATGGATGACCCGAAGAAGATTGGGCCCGCTATGTCGGTCGCCATTCTCACCACTCTTTATGGCGCAGTTATTGCCAGTGCCTTTGCCCATCCCATCGCTGACAAGCTGGCTTTGCGCAGTCGCCAAGAAAGGAATACCAAGCGTCTTATCCTTGAGATAATCACCGCTATACAAGAAGGAATGAACCCCAGACTTATGGAAGAAATGCTGAAGACATACCTGCCTGGGAGTAAGCGCGACAAGGTCGAGAGCGATCAAGAAGAAGCGGCATAAACGTTGCGGGTTAGTCGAGTGACCGCTATGTGTCCGGTTGGGTGAATATGGAAGAGGCAATCGCCAATCAAGAGCAAGTAGACGAAGGTGCGCCGGCATGGGTGATGACCTTTGCCGATCTGATGACCCTGCTGATGAGCTTCTTTGTTTTACTCCTGTCTTTTTCCGAAATGGATGCACTCAAGTTTAAACAACTTGCCGGTTCCATGAGTGAAGCCTACGGTGTACAGCGGGATGTGAAGGTCAAGGAGACCCCTAAGGGTATCAATATCATTGCCCGTGAGTTTAGCGCCGGTCGGCCGGTGATGACCATCCGCAACGAGGTGCGTCAATTCACTACCCAGGATATGAGGCGGAATCTGGATGTCCCGGATGAACAAACCAAAAAAGTTGAAGCGTCATCGCCGCAGGCACCTCAACCGGATATGGTGTTGAGCAAAAAGGGCCTGAAAAATGACAAAGGAACCCCGGGCAAGCAAGTAGCGAAAAATATCGTCGGGGTAAAGTCCGGCAAGGAAACCCCGGATACCCATGGCCAGCATGAGGGTGCGAAAAAGTTGGGATTGACCGGGTTGGGGGATGGCGACAAAGAATTTACCAGCCAAGCCACAGATGCCAAGGGTGATACCCAGCAAAGTGGGATGACCCTCAAGGGGCAGGAGATGGCCAAGGTCCGGGAGGCCAAGGATATGGCGGCAAAGATAAAGGGCATGCCTGAGCAGGTTGAAGCAGGTGTGGGTGAGGACATCCAACTGGCCAAAAGTACAGTAGGTGAGAAGGAGCATCTCGGTATCTTGACCAAAGATGATGTGGGCGGAGCCCAAGGCAAGGAGATGGATGAGGCGCTCACCAAGGAACTCGAGACCATCGAAAAGTCCCTGAAGAAAGAGATTCAACAAGGCCTGATTCAGGTGCTGGCCGAGGGCAGTAAGATTATTATCCGTATACGTGAGAAGGGATCGTTTCCCTCGGGCAACGCTGATCTTATTGAGCCATTCTATCCAATCCTGATGAAGATTAGTGATGTGCTTGAGGCTTCCAAGGGCGATATTATCATCGCCGGCCATACCGATAGTATCCCCATACGCACCGCACGGTTCAGATCCAACTGGGATCTATCTGCGGCCAGGGCGGCAACCGTAGCCCATGAATTGATGGCGGTGAGTACCATCAAGCCAAACCGGTTTCGCATAGAGGGCTATGCCGATACCCGTCCCTTGGAAAGCAATCGCATCGCTTCTGGTCGAGCCATAAATCGTCGTGTTGAGGTAATCATCGTGCAGGGTAAAGATGCCGAGGGCAGCTCCATTAGTGTCATGGAAAAGAATAAATTACCCGGCGGCGCCCGCTCTGCCAGACCGGTTAGTCCGGCACCCTCTACTAAAGTTTATCCGATGGAGTCAGGCCTACCGCAATTAAAAGGCCACGCTATCCCATCTCCAATCAGCCCCGCAGCCAGGAAATAGGAAGACCATCATGGATCAAGCCGAAACTCAAAGCGCCGCCGATAGACGCAATTTTTTTCGCGTCAATGACAATGTGATGTTGCGTTACCGGCGACTGTCGCCGGATGAAGATGAAGAGGCCGCGTCAGACCAGGCCTACAAGCAACAGCAGGAGATAGATCAATTTGTGCTCGCCGCCAGATTTTCATCCACCACACAGGAAATGCGGCCCCTGCTAAGCACCATTGAAAACCGTAGTCCAGAGGTGGCCAAGTATCTTTGGGCGATTGATAAGAAACTCAATCAAATGGCGCAAATCTTTATGATGCAGGAACTTCAGCATGGTGGGAACCATATACGAGATGTGAGCCTCGGTGCCGGTGGGATTGCTTTTACCCTCGATGAATTGCTGCCCGCTGGTGCGCCATTGGAAATTCGTTTGGTACTGGTGTCATCCATGGTGGGAGTGAAGGCCCAGGGAAAGGTGGTGCGCAGTGAGCAAGAAATCAACTCAGAACATCGCTATTGGGTGGCGGTAGAGTTCACCGATATCCGCGAACAAGACCGAGACTTGTTGGTCAGGCACATGCTGGGCAGGCAGTTGCAAGAGCGCCGGGAAAAAAAGCAGGCTGAGTAAGTACGGGCCTAAGCATTACGGCGTTATGATCCCTGTGTGGCGGGGTGATGATGCCCTGTTTTTGACGTACATTGTATCTTTTCGCTCTCTTTGATAATCCCTCCACCCAGACACATTTCACCCTGGTAAAATACCACTGACTGGCCAGGCGCTGCTGCGCGTTGCGGTTTAGAGAATTGTACCTCGACCCGATCTTGGGCCAGTTTGTGTACTGTGCAGGCCTGGTCGTCTTGATGGTAGCGGATGCGCGCAGTGCCGTGAAAAGGGAAACGCGGCGATGGCCGGTCTAACCAGCGCAAGGAGTCGGCAACGAGTGCCTTGCTAAACAGGGCGGGGTGATCAGTCCCTTGGACCACATAAAGAATATTTTTCTCAAGGTCTTTGTTCACCACATACCAAGGCTCACCAGGGCCGCCGATGCCAAGGCCATGGCGCTGACCAATGGTGTGGTACATCAAGCCTTGATGTTCGCCCTTGTAGTCGCCTTCAATGCTGTGTATCTCCCCCGGCTGGCTGGGTAGATATTGACGTAGGAATTCGGTGAACTTGCGTTCCCCAATAAAACAGATACCGGTGCTGTCTTTTTTGTCGTGGGTGGGAAGGGCGGCCTTGCGTGCTAAGGCCCTCACCGTGTTTTTGGTCAATTCACCAAGCGGGAACAGGCTGCGAGACAGGGCTGTGGGGTCAATAGCATAGAGAAAATAGCTCTGATCTTTATGGGTGTCCTTGCCGGTGAGCAGTTGAAATCTATCGTCCTCTTTTTTGATGCGAGCATAGTGCCCTGTGGCCACAAAATCGGCGCCACCAGATATAGCATATTCGAGGAAGGCCTTGAATTTTATTTCCTTGTTGCATAGTACGTCCGGGTTGGGGGTGTATCCGGCGCTATATTCATTCAGGAAAAGACGGAATACCTGATTCCAGTATTCGCTGGAGAAATTGACTGTCTCGAGTGAGATGCCCAGTAGGTCGCAAACTTTTTGTGCATCGTCCAGATCTTGGGCAGCCGCGCAGTATTCATCGGTGTCATCTTCTTCCCAGTTCTTCATAAACAGGCCCCGGACGCGATGGCCTTGTTCCAGTAGCAGCATGGCGGCAACCGAGGAGTCCACACCGCCTGACATACCCACTACGATATGACTTTGTTTTGGAATATCCAACATTACAGTAGAGTCGAATTTATTCGACCAATTTGTACCTGCTCGACGAATGCCTGCGGTTAGAAAGTGTAGTCAAATGAGGTGCGAAAGTAGTGAATTTCTTTCCATTTTTCGACCTTTTGGATAAAGGGCAGATGGCCATTGGCGGAAAACCAGGAATCAACCACATAGCCCTGTCCAGTGGCGATTTCTTCGATCTGGCCTGACCAGTGTTGATCCAGGATTGCCTTACGATAGGCGCGGTCCACTACCCGGTGCCATTTGAGCAGCCCTTCGCGCTCCAATAGGCGCAAGTAGGTCGTGGTATTGAGAGATTCATCAATGCAGTCTTGCTGGCCTTCGGCCTCGGAGGGCAGGAGGTCATTTCTGGCTTTGTCCAGGTGAGTGGGTGTGTGACGCCCGATCAGTTCTTCGATCCATCCGACCGCTTGGCGAATCTTTTTGCGTTCTTCTGCTGCGTTGACTGCGGTCGGCTGTAGCCAGCCCAGCACCCCTCGCCATTCCTCCTGGGACAGACTCACCACTTGGCGGGTGCTGCAGCCGAAATCGTAGCACACCGGGATGGCATCTAGAGTGGGTGTTGGCGAAGTAGCTGCGACCACCAGGCTCCCGTTCATAAATAAACTGATAACAAGTCCTGCGTGAATGAGTTTGCTTGGTTTCATGGTGTTTTGTCAGTTATCTCTTTCCAATCAGTCCAAGGGAAATGTTGATCCCTTGAGCAATCATCAATACAGGCTACCGGCAAGTGGACTGCGGTGGCGATGTTCGTGGAGCTCATTCTCCGATAACCGGGGAGTTTGTGCAATATTGATATTTTGGGGATTCCGGTCTATTCCAAACGTATGGCGTTCACTGGGTCAGGGTCGTGCTAGAATGCGCGCCTTGCGTTAATCCGCTGTAGCGGATTGTAAGAAATAATTTGCATTCCGGAGTAGTCCATGGCCTATCAACATATCCAAACCCCCACCAACGGAGAGGCAATCCGTTGCAACGCGGACAATACTTTAGATGTCCCGAATCGTCCTATTATTCCCTATATTGAGGGTGATGGCATTGGGGTGGATATTACCCCGGTGATGAAGAAGGTGGTGGATGCGGCGGTCAACAAGGCCTATGGCGATGATCGGGCAATCGTATGGATGGAAATCTATGCCGGTGAAAAGGCGCTATCGGTCTATGGGTCAGAAAATTGGTTGCCGGATGAAACCCTAGGGGCGATCAAGGCATTTCATGTCGCTATCAAAGGTCCCCTGAGTACCCCGGTGGGGGGAGGTATTCGGTCCCTCAACGTGGCCTTACGCCAACAATTGGACCTCTATGTCTGTTTGCGGCCAGTGCGTTACTACCCCGGCACACCCAGCCCATTACGTGATCCCAGCAAGACCGACATGGTGATTTTCCGGGAAAACTCGGAAGACATCTATGCCGGTATTGAATGGGAGGCAGGGTCGGATGAAGTCAAGCGTGTCATCGACTTTTTGCAAAACGATATGGGCGTCAGCAAGATTCGTTTCCCGGAATCCTCGGGCATTGGCATCAAACCGGTCTCCAGGCTGGGCACTCAGCGCCTGGTGCGCAGGGCGATTCAATACGCCATCGACAATGATCGTCGCTCTGTGACCCTGGTGCACAAGGGCAATATCATGAAGTTTACCGAGGGCGCATTTAAAAGCTGGGGCTATGAACTGGCCAAGTCCGAATTTGGCGCCATGGAGATCGACTCCGGGCCATGGTGCAGCTTCAAAAACCCCAAGACCGGGGCAAAGATTGTGATCAAGGATGTCATTGCCGACGCCTTTTTACAGCAGATCCTGTTAAGGCCGGAAGAATACGATGTGATCGCTACCCTCAACCTCAATGGCGACTATATCTCCGATGCCCTGGCCGCCCAGGTAGGGGGGATTGGCATCGCCCCTGGCGCCAATTTATCCGATTCCACAGCAATCTTTGAGGCCACCCATGGTACCGCGCCTAAATATGCTGGCAAGGATCAGGTCAACCCAGGTTCCCTGGTGTTATCAGCAGAGATGATGTTGCGTCACCTAGGTTGGGTCGAGGCGGCGGACTATGTGGTGCGTGGAGTATCCCAGGCCATCGGCGCAAAGACGGTGACCTATGATCTGGAGCGGCTTATGGACGGGGCGAGCCTGGTGAGTTGCTCTGGATTCGGGCAGGCCATCATCCAGCATATGTGATCACCAGGATTGTTCCTGCAACCCCACGTGTTTCCTCCGCACCCCACCCCACCCTGATCGTTGCTGGGCGAAATTTTTCAGAGTGGTTGCTAGCTTAATGCGTCCTGGCGGATATGTGATGCTTGCAGACCTTTAGGTCCGTCTTGAAGGTCGAACTCCACTTCCTGTCCACGTTTAAGGGTTCTATAACCCTCCATTTCGATGGACGAGAAGTGCGCAAAGATATCATCCCCACCGCTTTGGGGCGAGATGAATCCATACCCCTTGGCGGCATTAAACCACTTAACCGTACCCTTAGGCATCGGTATGCTCCTCCTTTGGCGATTACGGTGCGTTTTTGCACCCCACTATTTATAGTTATAATAGGCCCCGGTGCCTGGGAACTAATGGGGGCCGTCAGACTGCGGCAACCCATGGGTTGAATCCCTGATATCCCGGGACCAACTATCTTGCCTCCTTTTCCGGACATGTCAATATGCAAACGGCCTTAGAAGTTCCCAAGATTCAGATTATTACTCCCAAATGCGTGGTACTGCAATGTCCTTGCCAAATATGTGCTTGAAATTTCAGCGGAAACCCCCAGACTCTATACAGGGGAAAGAATTCAGGGCAATGGATTTCTGGGGTGAGATATGAGTGGAAAAGACCCCTCAGACGAGCGTGACGGTGTCGATGGCTTGGCAGTGGCCGAGACCCGGCCCAAGCTGAAGCGGCCCCATCTCTACAAAGTATTGTTGCTGAATGATGACTATACCCCGATGGAGTTTGTGGTCACGGTGCTGCAGCAAATCTTTGCCAAGCACCGCGAAGATGCGGTACGGATTATGCTGCACGTCCATACCAAGGGTATGGGCGTGTGTGGCGTGTTTACACGCGAGGTTGCAGAGACAAAGGTAAATCAGGTCATGAATTTTTCTCAGGAAAACCAACACCCTTTACAGTGTACATTGGAAATTGATTAAGTATGCTCTCTCACGAACTTGAATTCGCGTTAAATTCCGCTATTGATCAGGCCCGTGAGCGGCGTCACGAATTTGTCACCGTAGAGCATCTGCTGTCGGCCTTGTTGGACAACCCTTCTGCGGCTCGTGTGATTCGTGCCTGCGGTGGAAATATTGATGCCTTGCGTGGCAATCTGGATCAGTTCCTGACGGATGAGGTCCCGGTATTGCCGGTGGACAGTGCCGATGACACCCAACCCACCCTGGGGTTTCAACGGGTGATACAACGGGCTATCCTGCATGTGCAGAGTTCGGGGAAAAAAGAAGTGGATGGGGCCAATGTACTGGTGGCTATTTTTAGCGAAAAGGATTCCCATGCCGCATTTTTTCTGCAAAAACAGGGCATCAGCCGTTTTGATGTGGTCAATTATTTGTCCCATGGCATCTCTAAGGTGGCGGGTGACGATGGCCTTGGCCTGCCCGCTCCTGGAGAGTTGGAGGAAGGGGGTGATTCCAGCCCACAAAGCCCTCTACAGGCCTTTACCTCGAATCTCAACGAAGTGGCGCGACAGGGGCGAATCGACCCCCTGATTGGCCGTGAGGCCGAGGTGGAACGAACAGTCCAGATTCTATGTCGCCGAGGCAAAAACAATCCACTTTATGTGGGTGACGCCGGTGTCGGCAAGACCGCCCTGGCCGAGGGCCTGGCCAAAAAAATTGTTGATGGTGAGGTGCCGGAGATACTCAGCGATAGTGTCATCTATGCCCTCGACATGGGCGCTTTGTTGGCGGGGACCAAGTACCGGGGGGATTTTGAGCAGCGTCTGAAGGGCGTGATCAAGGCCTTACGCCAAGAAGACCGCGCCATTTTGTTTATTGACGAAATCCATACCATTATTGGCGCCGGTGCCGCCTCCGGTGGCGCTATGGATGCCTCCAATTTGCTAAAGCCGGTGCTTGCCGCCGGTGATTTGCGCTTTATCGGTTCGACAACCTTCCAGGAATATCGTGGCATTTTTGAGAAAGATCGGGCCCTGTCCAGGCGTTTCCAAAAGATCGATGTCCTCGAGCCCTCAGTAGAGGAGACGGTAGAGATTCTGCGTGGTTTGAAGTCTCGCTTCGAGGATCATCATACGGTGAAATATACCCACCAGGCCCTGCGTAGTGCGGTCGAGCTTTCCGACCGTTATATCAACGAACGTCAGTTGCCGGACAAGGCCATTGATGTCATTGACGAGGCGGGCGCCCGTGTACA
>DRJZ01000040.1 GCA_011052015.1 Acidiferrobacteraceae bacterium
TATGCCGCTGCGCGGCCGCAGATCTACAAGTGACAAGATTCTAAGCTAGCATATAAATCAATGACTTAGAAATTTGTCACCTGGAAGGACACGGGGGCCACAGAGAAAAGGATGTGTGTTTACAACTCTATGTCCTGTGGTGCAAAATACTGGTCGGAGAACCCTGTTGCTGGTCGCGTCGGCGGTACATTTCAGAAAAGCGCCCAAAACTAAAACACTAACTCACCGGCAGTTTCAGGAAATGGGTGCGATAGTGACGCAGTTCAGTAATGGATTCGCGGATATCGTCCAGGGCCTTATGGGTGTTCTTCTTCACCAGGCCCTTACAGACTGCCGGATTCCATCGCCGCGCAAGTTCCTTGATCGAACTCACGTCCAGATTACGATAATGCACCCAGGCCTCCAACTCAGGCATGTTGCGGGCTAAAAACCGCCGATCCTGGCAGATGCTATTACCGCATAGTGGAGATTTATTTTTAGGCACAAAGCGCTGAATAAACTCCAGGGTCTGACGCTCGGCTTCTTTCTCATCAATGATGGACGTCTTAACCCGCGTGACCAATCCGGTCTTGTTATGCACCCTGGTATTCCATTCGTCCATGTTGTCCATCACGCTCGCCGACTGGTGTATGGCCAGTACCGGACCCTCGGCAACAATGTTCAATTGGCCATCGGTAATGATTGTGGCTATCTCAATGATTCGGTCTGTATCTGGCAATAAACCACTCATTTCCAGGTCTATCCACACAAGTGCATTGGGGTCTTGGGGCATGTTATTCTCCGATTTTTAAACTGCGCGCATCGGCATGATACCATCCATGCACGATTAGACGTATATTTCGAACCCACGAACAATACCCATTGAGTACCGTCTACAGCCATTATTACTGACAGGCACCCCGGGTTTCATGGGTTGCAAATACCTTACCTATAGAAATGAACTGACCGCTCCTGGATGCACATGAATACATTAACGACCCTGTTTATAATCTTTCTTGGCGCTCGATTGCTCACCCAATTGTGGCTGGCAAATCGGCATATTGGACATATCACCAGCCATCGCGCCAAGGTGCCCGACAGCTTTAGTAGCGCTATTTCCCTGACCGACCACCGGAAGGCGGCGGACTATACCATTGCCAAAACTCAACTGGGAATCATTGAGGATGTGGTGGCCACTCTGCTGCTGCTCATCTGGACCCTGGGCGGCGGTTTGGAACTGCTTGACCAGCTATGGCGCAGCCTGGGTCAATCGGAACTGATCACTGGAACGTCTTTCATCCTCAGCGCCATATTGATCATGGGATTATTGGAACTGCCCTTGCAGATCTACCACACCTTCGTCCTCGAGGCCCGTTTTGGCTTTAACAAAACCACAATGTCTTTGTTTATCACCGACACCCTGAAACAGACCGCTATCATGTTGCTTATTGGTGTGCCCTTGGTTGCAGCCGTACTGTGGTTAATGGGACTCAGTGGACCTTTATGGTGGCTGTGGGTCTGGTTGCTCTGGGTCTCATTTACACTGTTATTACTGTGGGCCTATCCGGTAGTGATAGCACCTCTTTTTAATAAGTTTGAACCTCTGACCGACAGCGAACTAAAAGAGCGCATTCAGAACCTATTGGATCGCACTGGTTTTCGCAGCCGTGGGGTCTTTGTCCTGGATGGCTCCAAACGTTCCGGGCACGGCAACGCCTATTTTACCGGATTTGGCAAAAACAAACGCATTGTGTTCTTTGATACATTGGTGTCGACCCTAGAGCACAAAGAAATCGAAGCAGTGCTTGCCCATGAGTTGGGCCACTTTAAACTCCACCACGTCGTCAAGCGCATGGTGCTGATGTTTGTTACCAGTCTGGCCGGACTAGCCCTGTTGGGCTGGTTGATAGAGACCCCATGGTTCTATCCCGGACTGGGGCTGTCTGCCCCGTCGACCTATGGCGCCTTGATGTTGTTTCTGCTGGTGGTCCCAGTCTTTACTTTTTTCCTGGGTCCCGTTATCGCGTGGTCTTCCCGTAAACATGAGTTTGAGGCCGACGCCTTTGCCTCACAACAGGTCAATGCAAACTCCTTGGTCTCCGCGTTGGTAAAAATGTATGAGGAAAACGCCACCACGCTCACACCAGACCCGGTGCATTCCCAGTTCTACGATTCCCATCCACCGGCATCTGTCCGCATCTCACAGCTACTTGCGCAAACATAGTGGAGGTTGCGTAATGAAGCGACTCCTTCTCACAGTGCTGGTAATTTCCTTCACCACCCTGCGCTGGGTATCTGCTGATCCCCCAACCACTACCCAGCCAGAATCCACTGATACCCTCTTGATGGGGGATGTCGGACCGGGCAAGGTGCTGCATGATAAATCATGTACTATCTGCCATATTTCCATGTTCGGTGGCGACGGTAGCAAGATATATACACGCCAAAATAGAAAAGTTATGACAATCGAGGGCCTGATGGCACGGGTAGAGTTGTGCAACAAAAATGTAGGCACTCATTTCGACAAGACCCAGATAGACGACGTCGTCAAATATCTAAGCGATGAGTTCTATAAGTTTAGCGCAACCAAAGAAACTGAAACGGTCGAGCCTGAAAAAAACGAACCCAAAATGGTTGCTCCAAAATAATGGACACTTCAATCAATCGTAGCTTTGACTTCAAGAATTACTACGAAATCATGGCCCTTGTGTTTGTTAAATTTCCTGCCGTCCAGTCAAGGCATGTCCCAATGTGCCCCCATCGGTGTATTCTAGTTCGCCACCTACGGGTACGCCGTGGGCGATACGGCTGACCACAATATCTCGCTGCTGAAGCAGTTCAGCCAAAAAATGGGCAGTGGCCTCCCCCTCCACCGTTAAATTGGTAGCAAGAATCACTTCCTTAATTTCATTCTTACCAACCAACTTCAGCAGTCGATCCACGCCAATGTCGTCTGGGCCCAAGCCATCAAGGGGTGACAAATGTCCCATCAACACAAAATACATTCCGCCAAAAACTGCGGCCTTTTCCAACGCTTCCATATCTGCGGGGGACTCGACAATACACAGTTGGCTCGCATCACGTTTGGGTGATGCGCAAATATTACACATCTCTTGCTCGCTAAAACTATTACATCGAATGCAACGCCGCACCCGCTCCAGCGCCCGGCTCAGGGCATCGACAATCTGTTGGGCCCCTTCCCGATCACGCTCCAATAAATGAAAGGCCATGCGCTGGGCGGAGCGGGGTCCCACCCCCGGCAGACAACTCAAGGCGCGTTTGAGGCCATCGACCAATTGAGGATCAGCCATAATCTCTCATCCTAGAAGGGTAGGTTCAAACCGGGAATATTCAAACCGCCGGTAAGACCTGCCATCTTCTCGCCGGTCGCCTTTTCAACTTTCTGCACCGCATCGTTGACCGCCGCCGCAATTAAATCTTCCACTACGTCTTTGTCATCTGACATAAGACTGTCGTCCAAAACTACACGTTTGACGTCATGCCGGCATGTCATAATGACGCTCACCAGATTGCCCCCGGCGTTACCCGTAACCTCTATACTCGCCAATTCTTCCTGGGCCTTGCGCATGTTTTCTTGCATTTCCTGGGCTTGTTTCATCAAATTTGAAAGCGGTCCTTTCATCGATTCACCTTTATAGTCTCAAAGTAACACTGGTTAATTTTTTGGCCTAACCGTACTCGGTTCAACCCGGGCGTTAAAACGTTCGACTACCGCTTGAATAGTGGGATCGTTATTGATCGCCGCCTCTGCTGCACTTTGGGTATCGTCCTTTTGCCGCTGACGTTGCTGCGCAGGTGTCTCTTCGGTGGGTGCGGTCACTTGTATGTCCAACTTAATATCAGCGGCATAGTGGGCCTCCAAGGCCTTATGCAGTCCTGCCTGGCGTTCTTTGTTGAGTAGATGGGCATGGGTCGCATCCAGAGCCAACACCAAGTGATCATCCTTGTAGCTCTCCAAATGGGTATGGGAAATCAATTCCTTGAGCAAGCCAGTAACTTTTAAATCGGATACCAATTGTGACCATTGGGTTGGCTGTACCGTACCGGCTACAGGGTGTGTTATATCGGAGTGTGTAACCGGCTTTGCGACTGGAGTCACAACGGGCTCGGATATAGGGCGGGTATGGGAAACGGTGGCCACCTGGCTGCCGACTTGTCCAGGTCGAAACGCAAGCATTCTGAGCATAACCATCTCAAAACCGCTGCGCGGATCGGGCGCCAACGGCAGGTCCCGCTTTCCAATGAGACCAATCTGATAATAAAGCTGGACATGTTCAGCTTCAAGCTGAGCTGACCAATCTTCGAACAGGGTCTTGTCGACACCCTTCGCACTCAGCGCCCCTGGCGCCAATTGTGTCAACGACAAGTGGTAAAGATTCAGCAGCACATCATCAAGCACCGCACCATAGTCTGGTGATCGTTCCGCCATCAATGCCACCGCCGCCAATACCCCATCGACATCTTGTGCCACCAATCCCTGCATCAAATTGTGTAGCTGATTATCATCGATAGTCCCCAACATACTACGGACTTCAATTTCCATCACCTTACCCCCACCATGGGCAATGGCCTGATCAAGCAAACTCAGGGCGTCACGCACACTGCCGTCTGCACTGCGCGCCAATAAATTCAACGCGGCAGTATCACTCGTTATTTCTTCTGCGCTGAGTATCTTTTCAAGTTGGCTAACAATCTGTTCCTGACTCAAGGCCTTAAGGTTGAACTGCAAACACCGGGACAATACCGTGACCGGTAGCTTCTGCGGATCGGTAGTGGCCAATAAAAACTTCACATGGGGGGGGGGCTCTTCCAGGGTCTTTAACAGGGCATTAAAACTATGCCCGGAGAGCATATGCACTTCGTCTATCAGGTAGACCTTATAACGACCACTGGTAGGTGCATATTGGACGTTGTCCAGCAGTTCGCGAGTATCATCGACCTTGGTCCGTGACGCCGCATCCACCTCGATAAGGTCCACAAATCGGCCCTCGTCTACTGATAGACAGCGACTACACTGACCACAGGGCGTGGAACTTACGCCCTGCTCACAATTGAGGGATTTGGCGAGGATGCGGGCGATGGTGGTCTTGCCCACCCCGCGGGTACCGGTAAACAGGAAGGCGTGATGAAGGCGATCATTGTCCAGTCCATTGGCCAAGGCCCGGATCACATGCTCCTGGCCTACCACATCGGCAAAGCAGCCTGGGCGCCATTTACGGGCCAACGCCTGGTAGCTCATTGAAGGCACTCAGTTGATGGGGCTAACAAGATCACACACCTACTACGCTGGTGAACTGCCCCGCCGCTCCGGGATCCTTTACGGCCTGGACAGGTCCCCGGCCCAGTCTGCGTGGGCCTTGGTGGCGGACAATCCTGATAATCAATAAAAAAGGTGGCGGCTCAAGCCAGCCTGTTCTCGGCACACGGTTCAGCTGTTACGGCTGCTTCCTTCCGGACCTGACCGGGTTCACACCCATCCTGTTGCCGAGATGGCCAACTATCGCCGCCATAATCGTTCGTCCACAGTGTAAACGTCTGGCCGGGAAAGTGGAAGCATTTTGCAAAAGCGTAATTATTGAGCAAATATATCGTAACTTATTGATTATAATTCATTTATTAATTGTCATGCACCATAGAGGGTCAATCAATTTTTCCACTTTTTTAATAAGGTTTAATGTCCCCTGCGGGTGCCTTTCAGACAAACAGCAGGGGTTTAAGAGGTTTTCTGTATGGGCTGGGATTCGAAAGACCTGCAATCGCTCCCCTTTTGGATTTGGCGGAGAGGGAGGGATTCGAACCTGTCGATGAACATTAACGAGGACATTAAAAGCCGGATTACCTACTCCCAAACCCCGCATCCACTGAGTGACCCAGGGCTAGAGGTCTACATCCAAGGTGAATTAGATGCAGTTCGAATGGGCGCCAATACGTTTGACACCGCCGCTGTCGAACTCATCCTACGCTCGGTGCAGGGCAATCTCAGGCTGTGTCGTAATCTCTGCTATGACAGCCTGGTCGAAGAATTGTCGATAGCGATTAATCGCACGCTTACGCTATGGTAATACCCGCCGGGTATATGTAAACGTCCACGTCTTGGCATACTATATGTTTAATGAATTAACTTGGTTTAATCAATTAAGTTATTAAGTTATCGGTGTCCCTATTATCCAACCTGAACAGCTTCGCTGACATGATCTACCTGACCGTTGGCGACCTCGATATTCCTGCGCGTATTCCTAGCGGTTTGCGTACACTGTGAAAGAGGCTAGAACCCTTATGAGA
>DRJZ01000041.1 GCA_011052015.1 Acidiferrobacteraceae bacterium
CAAGAACCGTCATTCCCGCGAAGGCGGGAATCCAGAAAACAGCAGGTTGCATGCGTTTAGTTCTCTGGATCCCCGGGTCAAGCCCGAGGATGACACCATAACTTAGAATTGCTGGCTCACAGACCAGTCCAGCCCTGCTCATTGGCCAACGTGCTATGGTAGAGTGCTTGATCATCTAAAATCTAAAATAGGACTTACCCTTTGCTCTGCCTGGATTGCCACGTCCATATTTATCCCAATTTCGATTTGACCGCACTGTTAGACGCCGCCGTTACAAACTTCCAAGGCTGGAAAGGAAACCCCAGTCCATCCGCTGGCGTCCACGGGGCCCTGCTCCTGACCCTGACGGCCAAAGACCGAAGCTATGAGCAGATAGTGGAGTCCGCCTTAAGGGGGCAAGTGGGCCACTGGCAAACGTCCTCCACGTCCCCAGAAATCGGACTGGAGCTGCACAAGAACGGTCATCACCTTATCCTGATTCCCGGCTGGCAGGTTGCCACCGCAGACGGTCTTGAGGTCCATGCCTTGGGCTGCCAACGACAGTTCAAGGATGGTCTCGCCACCGCAAAGACTGTGGAAGAAATCAATGCCAGTGGCGCCCTGGCCGCCATCCCTTGGGGCGCGGGTAAGTGGCTGGGCGCTCGGGCTAAACTCCTAACCCAGTTGATCCAAACACCCGAGCTGGACTTTCTGCTGTCGGATTCAGGACTACGGCCACGCCTATGGCCACGGCCCAGGCTGTTTGATCTCGCCCAACAACACGGACGCGGTGTGATTGCGGGCACCGATCCCCTACCCTTGGCCTGTGAGGCCACCCGCGTAGGTAGCTTCGGCATCACCCTGGACACGGATGGTGTCTCCTTAGACCGGCCCGAGAGTCTGCTCGCCCACCTCCACAATACCCAAGGCTCTCGATCTCTTGTGGGTCATGGCCGCGCCCTGCTGCCTTTTTTGCGTGATCAGATACGTATCCGTACACAAAAAATGACTACCCCAAAAGATAATTTGCGCACATCGCTAATATCGGATAAAAATCGGACCGTGCGCGAAACTCCCGATATTGAAACCGCCTCTGACGATTATGCCAGCCGTTTTACCGGGGCGGCCGGGGGCTATTTCTTGCAACGCCAAGCCCAAACCTTGCTGCGGGCCCTGGCCAATGATCACTTTAAAACAATCTTGGAGGTAGGCGGCGGACACGCACAACTGGCATCGGTACTGGAGACGTTGGATACCCCTCTCACCCAATTCGGCAGTGACAGCAGTTGTGAGGCCCAGTACCGAAAACGCTGGCCCGCCACCACGGCCACGTTCATCACCGGTAATGTGACGGCATTACCCTTTGCGGATAGAGCTTTCGATGCCGTGGTTTCGGTAAGGTTATTGCCCCATATTGAGGCCTGGCCTGAGCTTGTGGCCGAATTGTGCCGGGTAGCCAACCGTGCCGTGATCCTGGACTACCCCAGCCTGCGCAGCCTTAACGCTCTCACCCCGCTATTGTTTGGCATGAAAAAAGGCATTGAAAAAAATACCCGCACCTATCTTAGTTTTACTACCAAACAACTTGATCAAGAATTTGCCCGCCATGGTTTTAAACGGGTCCAGGTGATCCCCCAATTTCTGCTGCCCATGGTATTACATCGCGCCTCAAAAGGTGCGCGACCTTTGCAATGGATTGAGGCCCTGTGTTCAGGCCTGGGCATAACACGCCTGTTTGGATCGCCGATCATTCTACGCGCCGAGCGGATGACCTAGGCCAAACGCAGTGCGCATTCTAGCACTCACCCCACAACCGTTTATCAGCAACGTAGGCCACTATCCATGAGCAAGAAGAAATATATTCTATTAGCACTGCTGTCCATCGCCGTGCTCGCCGTTTTGGTGGCGGGCGTCATGCGATGGCAGCTCAAACAAGGTCGCCGCACCCCACCCCCTCCTGGTGAATCGGCAACACTCAGTGACGTTGTAATAGCATCCGGGTTACCCAGAGGCTTTGTGGTGTGGAGTTCGAACCGCCATGGTAACCATGACATCCTAAAGATGGATTTGCCTGAAAGACGCATTACCAGGCTCACTCAGCACCCCCATACCGAGTACTTTCCTCGCATCGCGCCCAATGGCAAGGCCATCGTCTTCTCCCGCTCTCAAACCCCCTGGGTCTCGCAACGCAACCCGGTACCCTGGGATGTCATTCTGCTCGACCTGGACAACGGCAAGGAACGCCTGCTGGCCAAAAACGGTAATACCCCCACATGGTCGACCGATGGGGCCCACGTCTACTTTCAGCGTAACAGCACCCAGTTTGTCGAAATCAATGTAAAAACCGGCCAAGAGCGTATCCTTTACACCAGTGGAACCGGCGATGTACGCGACGGCACTGTATTGCAGACCCCAAGCTACAGCGCGGAAACGGGTCGCGTGGCGGTTACCCTGCGTGGCGCCCAACGCACAATGGGAATAATGGACCTGAACGGTAAATTCACCCCCATCACCGATGGCTGCCAACTGGCCTGGAGCAAACGCGGTGACTATCTGTACTACATCGGATACGGCGGGCACATGAAGAACGCCTTGTATCGCTATGACCCGAAAAAGGGTAAATCCCGATTATGGATGGATCTGCCGGGAAAATTTAGCCACGAATACTTTCCCAAGCTGTCCAATAACGAGCGCTATCTTGTCATCGGCGCCAGCAGCAGTGGGCACGAGCACGACAGCGCCGACTATGAGATTTTCCTATGGCAATTGGGCACACCTGCCGCCGATGCCACACGTCTCAGCTTCCATACCGGTAACGACAACTGGCCGGATGTCTATATTTACCCTGGAAGAAACTAAGCCCAGCGCAAAAGACTGGATTGGAAAATTCTTCCGATTACTTTTTGGTGAAAGCGATGTAATTCGTCGCACGTCTCGACACTACGCAGCTAGGCTGCATGTGGCCTGACTTCTTTATCCAATCGATTATCTAGTTTATATTCCGTCTGAAAAAGGTCATATTGAGACTGAAGATTTAGCCAAAACTGTGCCTCTATCCCAAAATAGCGCCCCAGCCTCAAAGCGGTATCAGCAGTAATTGAACGCTTGCCCTGGGTTATTTCACTAATCCGGCGCTGGAGGACGCTGATATCCTTGGCCAAGCGATACTGGGAAATAGCCATCAGGTGAAGAAACTCTTCCAAGAGAATCTCTCCTGGGTGGATTGGGTCAAAATCTCGCTTGCTCATATTACACCTCTAGTGATAGCCCACTACCTCAACATCGTAGGCGTCTCCACTCTTCCACACAAAGCAGATTCGCCATTGGTTATTTATCCGGATACTGTGCTGTCCGGAGCGGTCACCTTTAAGCTTCTCAAGCCGATTGGAGGGCGGAATTCTCAAGAATATATAGGTCTCGTCTTTTGCCTTTCCCCCCCATTATTGGTGATACGACTGATTCTGGAGTAGTGTAATTCAAAGTGCTCACCAATGTCCTTCATGCTGTATCCGCCACTGGCATAAGCCGCGAAGCGATCGCAAACTTGCGCCAAAACATCGAGATACTGCACGCGATCTTTATCCGCCAAGTAGATGGCATCGCGCCCATCGCCACGGGAGGTAACATGATATAACGCACCTCTGAATTCAATTCTTAAAGGCCTCG
>DRJZ01000042.1 GCA_011052015.1 Acidiferrobacteraceae bacterium
GCTATGGGCCGCCATGTAAGTTGAGTGCGACCAACCATAAGGCGTCTCCCCGCCCACCACATAACCCAGCAAATTCCCCAGCCCCAAGGCCAAAACGCCCATGCCGAATAGCCGAACCATCAACAAGCACATCCGCAACCACCGCGGCCCGGCGGCCAGGGCCATCAGGGCCAGTCCGCTCAACAGGTGCGCCATGGCCGTGACTGGCGCCATCCGGCCGGGGAAGGCGGTCTTGGTGACGATACCGGGCTCAAACAGGAATCGGTCGATGCCAAAATCGGCGCCAAGGGAATATTGCAACAGGGTTAGCAGGGCGATCCCCATCGACAAGCCAGCACAGCCCACGGCCAGGCGCGATCGGTTGTAGAGCAGCGACACCAAGCCTACACCGCAGAGGATGAATCCCAGCGCGGTGTTGAATTGCATCGGCGCCCACTGTGGCCGCAGTTGCACCAGGAAGGCGAAATCTGTGAACCAGCCCACCATGACCACCAAACCCAGCAGTACCACCAGACCGCCGGCGGCGTTTGCTACATGCGCCATCCAGGTGGGAATATGATTCTTTTGTTTGGTGGCGGGCATATTCGATTTGTGCGGGTCATTATTATTATAAATTTATTGATTGTCCGGCTACGCTCGTGACAAGGCAAGCCGCACATCATGCCGGATCAATTTTTCCCTATTTACGGTGCGATTTGACCAGCCTATCCAACAAGTGAATACCCAGGGCGCGCACATCATCCCAGTCAGCATCCCGCGCTGGCACAATACCCTTGAACTTCACTGCCTCAAGCAGTTCCCGGCCCCTGGGATTCTGGTCCATCTCACCCATTGCCCGTCGGGTTTGTTCTACAACGGATGCGGGAATCCTTTGATGGGCCGCGATCGCATGGGGCGTATAGAACCGGGTCGTCCACAATACACGCAACTGCTTGCTGATCGCCGGGTCCACAATCTTCAGGGTTCGCATGACGCCACCACCTGCCGGATACAAACCCTTGGCCACGGTCCGGTATACCGAGTCATGAGACGAGACGTACTTTGGTTTGATCGGGATACCTATTTTGGCAAATTGGGCTCGGGTCAGGACACTGGCCGCAAAGGCGGCCGGAGAGGGAAAGGCCAGTACCTGGTCCTTGAACTCGGTCAGATCCTTATACTGACTATCCTTACGCACCACTATGATTCCTCTTATCTTCTTGTCTTTTTCCATGGCAAAGGCCACGTAACCCGGCTGGCGATGAAACACCGTGTAATGATAGGGATTCATGTACGCCATGTCGTACTCCCCTTCGGCCAGGCGCTTCTCGAAGGTCGGTATATCCCTGGCGGTTTTGAATCGAAATTGATACCCGGTTTGCTCGCCCAGATAGGCCAATATCGGCGTCCACAGACGGGCCAGTTTACTGGCGGCCTGCTGTGGTACGACACCAAATGTCAACGTAGTGGGCCCTTGCGCCTGGCTATTGACAGGATTCAAACTCACCAGCAAAGTAATGAATAACGGGGCGAACAAGACTATATCCCTAGTTTTCATATCGATTGTCCATGGCTATTTATTTGATGGTTGCAGGACGAACCATCCACACACCGTAAATATCGACTTATGAATGCAGGAACTTTAATTCCGGGTTGTATTTTTCCCGGTGCACACAGCAGCCATCTAGCACCATCTTAAGGGCAACGAAAATCACCCTTTACCAATATCAATGAAGGTAAAGCAGATGCATAACCAAGACCGGCCCCCGTATAGAACATGGAAGTATTTCTGGTAGAAGATGGACAGGCCAGTAGACTTTTTCGATTGATCCGACAACTTTTATCAGGCTTTGTCTGATATTAACGGCACATCCAGTCTGACCAAGGTGCCATTCTCGGTCCCTGACTCAATCACCAGGCTCCCGCCTATCTCCAGCGCCCGCTCTTTCATGCCCATGAGCCCGATCGCGTTGGCGTTACCGATGTCAGTCTCCGTGAGACCTATACCATTATCCTTAACAAGGACATGCAATCGTCCACTATCTTCCTTAACCTGTATCGATACATTGCTCGCCTGCGCATGCCGCGTAACGTTGGTCAGGGCCTCCTGTATAATCCGAAATACCGCCGTAGCGCCTTTGTGACCCACCCCGGCATCATCCATGGCAATATCCACATCACACCGGATTCCGGTGCGGTTAATGAACTGATCGACAACCCGTAAAATGGCCGCACCCAGCCCAAGATCATCCAGCACAGACGGTCGTAATTCCGATGAAATATGCTGCACAGTTTTTATTGTGCAATCTATCAATGCACCCATTGATCGGACCTTATCGCTCAGCCCGGTCTGGTCCTTTGCCAACCGCCCGGCCAACCAATGCACATCCATATTCAGCCCCGTTAATGCCTGTCCGAGTTCGTCGTGAATCTCCCGGGCTATTCGGGCGCGTTCTTGCTCCTTAATAGCCTCAACATGAACTGCAAGTTTGCGCAAACGTACTTCACTGTTTTGCAAAGTGGCCTCGACTCTCTTGCGATCAATCACGCTGGCTATCACGTTGGCGATAGACTGCAAAAAACTAATGTCGTATTCTGTAAAGCGCCGCACTGTATCCGTGTGGGCGCCCAACACCCCGTAGGGTTTGTTAATGCTGTAAATTGGCACACTTATACCACTCACAACCCCGTGCTTGATAAGCAGCTCCGGGGCCGTAAAACGTTGCTCAACCCCAAAATCCTCCACCATTACGGCTCCCGATGCCAATGTATAACCCGTTTGCACTGTCTTATCAGCACTTATTCTGGTTTCTCCAACAGTCGCGTTTTGCCACCCTCGCCCTGCCCGTAACAAGAAAGAATTTTCGGCAGGCAAGAATTCCAAAACCTTGACGTAAGGCACATCAAGGATTGCAGCAACCCGCTCCATGGCATGGTCCATGAATGTCGGCACCTCAGCGAAGGCCAAGGCATCCATCCCCAACTCTGCGACAGCTTCCTGTTGACGTATATGCCGCCAAAGCACCCCCCGTCCCAACTCCAGACACTCAGCGCTTTCTCTGGGAGAATCTGTTTTTATCAGACGCATGTTCACAATCTTTAAATCTTCCTCATAACCACAAAATGTGATCAGCATATTTGATATGCAGCGAAGTGGCGAAAACCGGCCAATGTCTAACCCATTTAACAGATAGCAAATAAAAAAACAGTGAACTACGTCACATATAGGAAAATTTTTCGCAAAGGATCATGTTTATTTGGGTCACCGGTCGAACAGGTACTCCCAGAAGGCGATCCCCTGTTTCTTGCAGGTCTTTTTCAGACTGGCGAAGGTATCCCGACGTTGTTGGCCAGCCGTTTCAGGGCCTGGTTGAGGGTTTGGAAACAGGTTTTAGCGTGACAGATTTCATCGAAACGCGCCGTCAGTTCCTGCTTGTGGCCTGGGTGGGTGATCGCTTGTAGTGTTTGAGATCGGCATAGAGGTCCCAGAGTTGGGTCCTGACCCAATTCAGCGCCCGGGTGTAAACCTCATTGAGCGGGAGAATGCGCAAGAAGACGCGCCCAGCATGGATCCATGCATAAGGCATGGTTAAACACATCGAACTGGCCGGCGTCATCAGGGTCTACGCCCATATACATAAAGGCTTTCGGCAACACCCTAGGCCTTTTCACTTATAATTTTTGCATCATTTCCGCCCGCTTGTTCACACCGGCAAGGATCGGCTCAGACGTTGATTCCGGCATACCGGCCTTGGCAGCCATGGTCGCCGCCTCGGCTATTGCATCATTCATCTGCGCGGTCAGGGCGGAAAAGATGCTATCCATGTCCTGCTCACGCAGTCCGGCTTTTTGGCCGGTTTGGTAAAAATGCCGGGGCTGAATTTGTTTTAGACGATAATGGTTTTTGCTCCCCACTGCCATTGCCAGCTTGATTTTGTGTGTCGAAAACCCTGGCCAGGGTGCGGTCGACATCACGTCGTACAGAGGGGTGAGTCTGTAGCCACTTGGTGAGAGAAATATGGAAAAATTCTTGGCATGACCGTCGATGGCCGCCAGCAACCAGCACACAATCTGCGCCTTCATAAAAGCCAGGCGGTCTTCATAAGGGGCGATCGCACCGTTCAGGAATTCCAGAACATCGACGATGCCCGGTCCGCCATCGCTTTGATATTTTCGCGCAGGCGGAATGCCTAACGCTTGACAGATATCCTCCTGCGGCAGTCGGTATAACACGCCATCCTGCCAGACCCGATCGAAACGTTCCACGATAATCACGTGCTTGTCACCAAACATCAGCACCTCGGCATTGGCCGACTCAAGACCCAAAGTACGGCACAACACAAGACCGAACCATTCGTTCCACGGTGTATCGGGAAAATCAGCACCCGCCGAAGCTATGTTCCCGATTGGCTTCATGGCGGGTTTAAAGATATGGGAGGTTGGCGTCGGCCCGAGTGGAAGCTGCCATTGGCCATCGATCCGGAGAAAGGCGGTCTTTTCCTGTACCCCGGCGATTGAGATACGAAAATCATCACCATCGACTTGAACACCGAGAGGCGTGGTTCCCAAGGAAGCTACCCGGGTTACAATCTCGTCATCGGTTACCGGCCTGTATTCCATTTTCGTCGGATCGCCAGGATCAAGACCCTCGGGAACAAAACGCAGTGCCCCCACGCAATCTCGTCCGATGACGGCCAGGAGATCAAAAATACCGGCGCTTTCGGCATGCTCGCGCGCAGCAATTTTTTCTCTTACGGCGCGATCATCGGGCAATAACCCATCAAAGTAGCTGATCACGCCCTCCCCGGACCAGACACGATCAGACAGCGGCATGGACAGAGAAATGGGAAATGCTTTTTCAGACGATAACCAATCAGGATCATAGCGAAACGATGTTGCACCGCTTGGTTCACGGGAATAGCTACCGACTTTGCTTGTGCCGACATACACATACAGCACGCGCCCTTGGCGTTTACGCCCCACTCAATACTCCGTTGGATCGAACTTGACCTTCCGGCGCGGGACGGTAGACAGGTCCATGTCCAGAGCAGCCAGAACCCTGATAACGGTGCCGAGTTTCGCCGTTGTCGCACCGTTCTCAAGTTCAGAGACCAGGGCCTGCCGGACGGACGCTTTCTGGGCAACATCAATCTGCCGCAAATCCATGGTCTTTCGCGCCAGACGTATTGCCTCACCGAGATCTTTGTTATTGCGTATGATCTTTCCCATTACATAGCCTATTTATACGATCAACCGTATAATTTATATACTCTTCATCGTATAATGTCAATATATACGCTGACTCGGATAAGTTGAGTATTACCACCCTGTGTAGGCTAGGCATTGACCATGGCTTCCCTCTCATAAACGGGTCGCACCGTTACTCGCACGGACGATCCTGCCCACTCAAGGCATCGCCTGGTTGGCCTCCGAACCGGAAGTCTTCAGTGCCTGGACCGCGACACTCGTTGGTGACCTGGAAGCGGTCAGCGTGATTGGCGAGTTGGTATCAAAGGCCGACGGCCTGTCCGTGGCGGCAAATCTGGCCGGCGAGTAAACCCAGCTACCCACCGCACGCAGCATACCCCTTCGAGTGGTGGTATTTGCGTGCCGGGGCCTTGCAATCCCGCCCATCCAGACTCGTTGAGCGTATCTTTACGTACATAAAACAAGGGTGTACACTCATGTGTACACTGATACATTACCGCAAGATAGAGATATGAAGATTAACGTGAAAGAAGCCCGTCGACGGTTCAGCGAGCTACTGAACCGCGCAGAACATGGCGAGGATGTCGTCGTGACCCGGCGCGGCAAGTCCGCGGTCCGGCTCGTGGTAGCAGTCAAGGGCCAGCCCCGGCACCCCTTACCGGATCTGTCACA
>DRJZ01000043.1 GCA_011052015.1 Acidiferrobacteraceae bacterium
CTAACTAAGGAACCTCTGATTAATACGCTTAACCGCCAAGGTCGCCAAGCTAATAGCATGTTGATTTTTATAAAGAAAATTCTTGGCGTCTTGGCGGTTCAAGTTCAATTGATCAGAATTTCCCTAAGCTATAGGAGCTTAATCAAGGCAATCCCGTGCTTTTCCAGCAGAACCTGGAAGTTATTCAACTCTGATAAATAGATTCCCTTGGTCAATACCAGATCACCGGATTGGGGCGGGCGTTTTTCAGTCAGGCGTTCGCTGTAGACCAAAAAGCTTGGGGTGTTGAGTCGCCACATGACGATGGGTGCAGGATCGTCGCGGACCAACAGGGCGGCCTGCTTGATGGGGGATTGTTTGATCTCGGCGATGACGGGCATCAGGCTGCCCCAAAATACTGTGACGGTAACCACTCCGATCATGGACAGTTTGTAGGCCAGAGCGAAGCGCTTGTCGATAATGAAATAGATTGTGACGGCCAGGGCCGTGAGCATGGCCGCTGTATAATTTGCGGGGAATGGGTCCGTCGTTGTGGCCAGGATGTCCATTACAAACGGATCGGTAATGAGGCCTTTGAATTTTTCCAGGAGAGCAGGCAGCGCAGCGAGAAAACTGAATAACGCCACTGCGGGTAACAAGGCCCATAATCGTGAGCGCAGGTGACCGATATGGGTAGCCATGAGAATCAGTATGGCCGGATAGGCGTAGACAATATAGTGTGGCAGTTTGGTGCCGGAGAATGAAAAGAACACCAGGACAAAGAGAAACCAGCACCATAGAAATAGACCCAGGTCGCTTTGACGATCTTGTTTGAAGCATGATGCCGCCTTGAACAATACAGCAGTAAAAGGTAACAGGCCGATGATCAGTACCGGCAGGTAATAGAGCAGGCTACCACCGTGACCCTCCATGGGTCCCTGGAAACGATCCAGGTTGTGTCGAAAGAAGAAACCCTCAATAAAGGCCTGACCCTGCCTTAGAGTCTGAGCCCCATACCAGGGTGCTGCGATCAGGGTAAACAGCAGTAGGCCACGTAGGTCAAAGGCCGCTTTGTACCAGCCTCGAAATCGTCCTCTTAATGAGAAGAAGAGGGCGCTGGTGACCAGGGGGATGAGAACGGCCACCGGGCCCTTGGTGAGAAAGCCCAGCCCCATGGCGGCAAAACCCATGTAGAGCAATCTTCGGTTCGGGTTTTGGTAGTAGAGGTAGATACAAAACAGTGCCACGGTAATAAACAGGTTCAGCAGGGAGTCGGCAATGGCAGCACGACCGATGAGGCTGACCTGCAAGGCGGTGGCGGTCATCAGGCCTGCGTAGAGACCTGTGCGTTCGTCCTTGATCTGGCGCACAAAGCCATAGATCACTAAGACCCAGGCGCTGGCGGCGATGGCCGAGGGCAGGCGGAATCCGATTTCGCTAAAACCGAAGGCACGGGTACTCAAGGCCTGCAGCCAGTAGACCAGGATCGGCTTGTCGTAGCGGGGCTCACCATTGAGGGTGGTGGAGATAAAATCCCCATGCAGGAACATCTCACGGGTGGCCTCGCTGAAGGCGCCTTCGTCTAGATCGAACAGGGGGAGGGTATGTATATTGAAGAAAAAACTGATCCCAATGGCGCTGGCCAGCAGTATACGCAGCAGGATGATGGGCGTGGCATCGGCGATTGAAGTGGAACTGGCGGGGGTGTTCTGCATGGTGGCAGGTATTGTACCGTTACCTGGCTGATGGCTCGAGTTTCTGTCTCCTGCCTAATAATATAGAATAGCCCTCCGCATCCCTATCACGAACACCCATCGCCGCCCGGGTTATTGGGTCTGGCAAAGTGAACGACACGTGCAGATATCACAAGTTAAGGACCCTTCACGCCACCCGAAAAGATCTTATTGGCACTACGCCGTGGGTGGTTTGATCTTTGTGGCCTTTGTCGGATTTGTGGAAAACTATCTGGGTTGGGCAAAGTTATTACAGCCTTGGCGTGAACTGTCACCATTGACGGTCCTGGGTGCGGGTGCGGTGGTGTTTATCAGCTACGCGGTACGGGCCCTGCGTTTGTACGACTACTTTCGATCCGAAATGGCAGGGGCCTACGGGCTGTGTCTGCGGCTTTTTTTGCAACACAATATGTTGAATAACCTGTTACCTATGCGCAGTGGTGAACTGAGCTTTCCGTGGTTGATGTCCCGTTACTTCTCTATTCAGCCCATTCGATCCTTACCTGCCCTGTTGTGGTTTCGCCTGTTGGATCTGCATACCCTGGTGGCCATTGCCCTGACCGTGACTCTGTTCAATTCACTGGATATTGTTTTGGGGGGAGGTCTGTTGCTGTGGATCAGCATGCCGTACCTGGGGTACAAGTTGAGTGGCCGCTTGCAACAAGTTATCGCAGAGCGCACCCGTGGTCGCTTGTGGCGGCTTACCCTGCGCCTTCTGGGGAGTCTTCCTCAATCTCCCCGTGACTTTTGGGCATCCTGGTTGTGGACGGTCTTGAATTGGTTAGTTAAGCTCGCCGCCTTTTCCTGGGTGCTCTTGTTTTTTATTGATACAGGCCCGGTTGCAGCGGCTCTGGGTGTTATCACCGGTGACCTGACGAGCGTGCTCCCGATCCATGGTGTGGCCGGTGTGGGTACCTACGAGGCTGGTGTGGTGGGGGGGTTGCTGCCCTTTGGTGTCGACGCCGAGGAGGCCTTATCGGCAGCAATCAACCTGCATTTGTTTCTATTAGGTGCCACTGTGTTGGGCGGCCTATTGAGTATTTTACTGCCTCGCAGGGTAAGGTAGCCGGGCTGGAGAAGCCTTTAATCTCTGAATGGTTGTTCCCCAGCCTGCAGTGACTAAATATAATGAACCGCCAAGAGGCCAAGGAGGCCAGAAAATATGTGTGCCACCACTTTGGTGCGCTTGGTGTCTTGGCGGTTCAGTCTAAATCTTTCGATCAAAACCCAACCCGCTTTGTGTTCGAATTCGTTACCGAAACGATTGTCGGGGCCGTTATGCTATCTTACTATAGCGCACATGATTGTGCTGTTTACAGACTTTGGTACAGAAGACTCCTATGTGGGCCAACTCCACGGGGTATTGCACCAGGCCGTTTCCGATCTCGAGATTGTAGATCTACTTCATCATGTGCCCAATTTTGATATTCGTGCTGGTGCTTATTTACTGCCATCTTTAGTTAATTTATTTCCTGTCGGCACGGTATTCGTTTGTGTAGTGGATCCAGGGGTGGGCGGAGTGCGTCGACCCCTCATACTGCGAGTAGACGGACGCTGGTATGTGGGTCCAGACAATGGATTGTTTCGCCTCTTGTTACGCCGCGCTACGGGAGCCCAGATATGGGAGATCCTTTGGCGACCAGAGAATCTATCCGCCAGTTTCCATGGCCGCGATCTCTTCGCGCCGGTTGCAGGGATGCTGGCGATGGGTGGGCAGCCGGATTGCCGTCCTTGCGAGATAGGCGATACGAATCGTGGCGATTGGCCAGACGATCTTGCTCGGATCATCTATATTGATCACTACGGTAACGCCATCACCGGGTTGCGTGCCACCAGTGTGGATACAGATTGCACATTAACCATAGGGAAAAGCAGATTGGCGTCAGCCCAGACCTTTGGCAGCGTTCCCATAGGCGCTGGATTTTGGTACGCCAATGCCAATGGGTTGGTAGAGGTTGCCGTCAACCAGGGTCATGCCGCCCACCAGTTAGAGATCGGCTTGGGGGAGCAGGTGTGTTGGGGTAAGCCTTAACATTTCGGGCAATACCCCCTTTTTTTAGCAGGGTTATACTTTCCTTCTATCCAGGGTGAACTAAGCTTCTTTTAAAGTAGTCTTAAACTATGTGGGCCGTTGTTTAGATTTCAGCACCAAACAATTTTCACTTGGTTACTAGACAGGAGGCTGCCATGAAAAGACGTTTGTATTTCTTGTTGCCTGACCGGCGTAACGCGAAGAAGGCCTTGGACCGATTACTCCTGGCCCGCATTGATGACAATCATATCCACGTCATGGCAAAGGAAGGCGCGGACTTGGGAGACTTGCCCGAGGCTGATGTTTGGCAAAAGAGTGATTTGATTCACGGTATGGAACAAGGATTATTTGTTGGTGGTTTGACCGGCATCCTTGCCGGTGGGTTGTTATTGTTCATCGCCCCCGAAGGACTCGACGTAGGTTATGGTGCGGTATTGGGGCTGGCCTTATTGGGTGCGGTGTTTGGGTCTTGGGTGTCCGGGCTCATTGGATTTGACGTGCCCAACAGCCAGCTCACCCAGTTTGATAGCGCCATCCAGGATGGGCAGATACTGATGATGGTGGATGTCCCCAAAGGCCGGGTAGACGAGGTTACTGAGCTTATCAGGAGTCATTATCCTGGCGCCAAGGTCGGTGGCGAAGAACCGACCATTCCGGCGTTTCCCTAAGGCAATACTTAAAGCTACATAAAAAGGGAGTCAGGGTCGGTTTAGACTTTGGCCCTCTTTTGTTTGGTTCTATGAATTTCTCGACGTAAAGACGCAAAGGATTCGCGGAGAAGAGAGAATGGGTTCTGTC
>DRJZ01000044.1 GCA_011052015.1 Acidiferrobacteraceae bacterium
GTATATTTCCTCCTTTAAATTACAACAGTAGAATTAACGACTAAACGTCGCAATAACGTTTTGCCTAAACCGACGCCGGAGTCGTGCCAGCGACGTAGGCAGTCGGTTTGAGGCGATGGTTAGGCGATATAACCCCATTGCTTGAATTGCGATTGTAGTTCAGGCTCATTTTTGAATGCTTGGAAATAAATATACTCAGGAGCTAAATCAGCGCCATTTGGCCAAACAATAGTTTCCAACTCATCATCAACTGTGAAGGACGAAAACTCTGATTTGTCTTTTAATGGTTCGAATACTGAACCCTCTAAGACACCGCTTAGATCAGCTACACCTCTTCGACCATCATTAAATGATACTTCTATCTTATAATCTTCAACATACTTGGCATTCGTGACATGAAGGAACATGATTTTTACTCCAATGGTTCTATGGGTTTTGGTGCTTCATCATTTTGACAAAGCCTCCAATCCTCAATTAGTTCGTCTTTATGTAGCTCATACCATTCGAGAACATGCCGTAGCGCTCTCCTTGGAAATTTACCCTCCACCACACCGGTGAGAATATTTACGGTGATTTCATACTCTGCATATTTTGCATGAAAATGCGGTGGAGCATGATCATCCCAATACATGGCTATGATTATTCCAAGAAATCTGCTTATTACTGGCATATGTTTACCTTTTCTTTTCTCGCCTAACGTCGCAAATAACCGGCGCAATGTGAGCGCCAGCGAGTAGTGCGTCCGGGTTGATTTGCCTTGTTATAAGTCACTTTCCCTTCTTATTTTGTGGAGGTTGATTCCTCTTTATCGCTCTTGCTTCTGCCTTCTCTGCATCAGCGATACTTGCTTTTTGTGTTATTTTTACTTTTGCGCCACCTCGAATAGGATCAGGCCCTCCTGTCAAATGTTCTTTGAGGCGATCTTCTACTCTTCCTCTCTTGGCAACGCCTGTATAGAGAGTATTGCCTTTTTTGTCTTCGATGTTGTAAACAACGGGCTTATCTTTAGCTAAGCCTTCGATGCCTTTATTCTCGAAGCTACCACTTTTCTTTCCAGTCATAATTTCCTCCTCGTGACTTATAACAGTATAATGGGCTGCGTCATTACTATTGGGCGATAGGCCGCATCGGCCTATTGTGCGAATGGCCAATGCGGTCTAGTGTTGAACGTAGCATATCCATTTCAGGGCAGGCCGCCCGTTAATTGTGACAAGGAGGGTTTATATGTCTGATCCCCACATCCCCACCCCTGATGCTTTTTCAGTAACTACCTGATCTGCCTTGATAAAAAATCTATACCCGAGAAGCAGAAACGGCGGCATGTGAAGCGCATCAAGGCGTTCATTAACGCGCAAAACGGGCAGAAGATCAAGAGTCTTACAACCAATGATGTAGGTAAAGAGGATTAGGGATCAAGACGCTTGCTTCATAATACTTTCTACTACTGTATTAACTGTGCGAGTAAGCCCCCTACCCTCTCTTTTCCTGATCTGATCCGGTCGTTATGCGGCAGCTGTTTCAACCTTACCAGGTAGATTGGTCAGGACAAGTTTCTTAAGTTCTACCTTGTTATTCGCATTGTCGATGTCTATGCCAACAAGCTTGCCATTGGCGTCATAATCGAGAACGACAACCTTCCGAGATCTCACGACTTTCAGCGCTCGGACATTCAGACAAATCTATATACAGCGAGTCGGTATCCGGATAATAATTAAGCTTCATGGCTTAAAACCTCGCTCTGGAAATGCTCCGTGAACTTGTACATATCCATCTGCGTTACTTTCCGTCGACTCATGGTAGCAGTGAGATTAGGCGAACGGTGATGTCGGCGTTGGGCGATCAGGAGTTGGTGTTTGAGAGATAGATTCTCGGTAACAATGACCTTGGTGCCACCGGTCTGGCGAGTTTGATGAGCAGGGTAAGCAGATGCAGGAACAGAATCAGGCTGGTCTTCATCGGACCGATCACCGGCTTGGCTGGGTCGCACAAGACTGCAAATCGCAGCATTTTGTGCTACAAATAACAATTCGCCATGCACAGGGTGAGTAGTTACAGAATTAGATAATCTAAATCAGGCTGCCAGGCACCAGCCGTCATCACATTCTTCAAAATCTCTTCGTTGAATTTCTGCAAGCTCACGATCTAAACGTGCGATTTCTTCTGTTATTTCACGCAAACTGCCATACCATCAACCTGTTCCAGGTACAGCCCGCGTAACAGTTTGTCAGCAGGCGAACTGATATCACCACGTTCATTTCTTTTCTTAAAAAACGTACCGCATCACCTGTTAACGCAGGCATGTGATGCACAAGATCAAGACCAATAGCCCTGTGCAAACCCTCTAGATTATGAATAGCCACAGCATCACCTTCTTTTGTTTCAAGCACATCAAAACCTCCACGCAAGTAGATATTAGGCAACCCGCAATCAGTATAGTGATACATTTCAATACATATTGTGGGTGTCCCTATTTACCGCTATTTTCGGCAGGGACTCGTTTAGGCTATTGACCGGGGCGGGCTAATGGGTGACCCCTATTTTGCTTTCTGAGTACACATACTTCATGCAGTATATCGCTATTCATCAACAGGCAATGGTTTTTCGATGGTAATAGCCTGTTCGTGCATTGATATATATCCCCCCGCAGTCAAGTCCCGCATAACCCGGCAGATCATCTCCCGGGATGCACCGGCTGCGTTGGCTATATCCTGATTGGTAAGTTTTTTCTCGATCAGGAGCTTGTCATCCCGCCTTTCGGCCATGTTATTTAATAATTTAGCCACCCGTCCGTAAACATCCAGGAAGACCAAATCGCGCACACTGTCGGTCAACTCCCGAATATGGCGGGACATGGACCGCATCAAGTCAATGGCGATCTGGGGGTTGCGCAATAGACAATCGTGGAAGGCCTGTCTCGGTAAAGTGGCGAGCTTAATAGGTTCCAGGGCCGCGACTGAGGCAGAGCGAGGTTGCTGGTCGATGAGCGCCAACTCCCCAAAGCTTTCGCCAGGCCCCATAATATTCACAATAGCCTCTTTGCCCTGATCACCGATAACATACACCTTGACCTTACCGCTGACCACGATATAAAGGTAATCGGCGGCATCACCCTCATTCAGGACCGTAGCCCTTTTAGAGTATGTGCGTAAAACAATTTTACTGGCGATCTTTTTCAATTCCTCATGAGGAAGATTTTTAAAGATCGGCACATCTTTCAGTGCGTTTAGCTGTTGGTTTATGGGCATCAGCCCTCTCCAGGGTATTGATACCTCCCCAGCTTCAATGTTGGGGAGGCTTATGGGTTTTATTATAGCAGGCTATTGAAAACCTAGCCCGTCGGGATATTGAGGGCGAGCTCCACGATATCCTGTTGCAACAAGATCAATTGAAACTAAGGCGGATTTTCGAACTCGACTATAGCCTTAGCCACGGTCTATGGCAGGAACCGAGCCACGGGAAATACCGCTTACGCATCGTAATATCGACCCAACCCACTTATTGACCTGCTATGACAACCGTGTGATTTTGATCAGTTTCATCGTGATTGCGATACCAAGACCGATCATTTTGATCAAGCGCAAAAAATAAGGCTCTCCCGGACATATGCTAGTGCAACAACTCTTACGTCATACACGGGTTGCCTCCCTGTACCGCATTTCATCCACAGATTCTCCATAGGTGGTGATGTTTCATTCACCGTATTGGCGAAGCGCAGGATTTACCGTGGGCGACGCCTTGCCTTCGGCCTAAGGTGCTGGAACAATACGGCCCTGAAATTAGGGCATGGACTGCTACAAGGAGCCCCACACCATGCGTCAGTTAATGTTGCTCACCGCCCTATGGGTGTTGACCGTGCCCGCCAGCCAGGCCGAGATCAAGACCGAAGATATTGAATACAAGTCTGGTGACACCATCATGAAGGGTTATATTGCCTACGACGATAGCATCACCGCTAAACGTCCAGGGGTGCTGGTGGTCCATGAATGGTGTGGCCATGATGCCTATGCCCGCCGTCGTACACGCATGAACACCGGTCGGCGCACAAACAGCCCCAACACCTTTGCTGGCGCAGTAGCCGGTGTAACCAAACAGCCCCATAAAACCGGCGATGGAAGACACATTCAATATCTGGCCGCTACGGCGTTGCATCATGCGCGGCGCCACAGCCTTCACCATGTGCGCCGCGCTCCACCAGGCCCGTCGCGATGGCCCGGCCTATGCCCTCTGAGCCGCCGATAATCAGCGCTAACTTGTTACGGTAATATTCTTTAACTGCCATGGCGCGATAGTGTACCGTAAAAGCAAGGTGCCTTTGGCAAACCCAGGTCAAAGTATCGTTCCTATCGTTAGTAGTGCGTGTTAGCATCACGCCTTAACCCGAGGTTTTTTACGCCCCCTACAATATTTGCACCTATACTACATGTCTCCTCACAACATAGAATATATCTTCACCTTTCCAGACGGCAGTGAATACCGATTTACGGTGGCGATGGGAGAAAGCCATAAATGCGCAGACTCACAGGACGAGACGCTTCCAGACTGGACCCGTCTGGAGTTCAAACAGTGCCCCCATTGCCCCCTGGACAATGATGCCTCCCCCCACTGTCCCGTGGCGACCACTATCCGCCCAATGGTTGAGTTCGCGAGCCAGTTGCCATCGATACAGGAAGTGGCCTTGGAAGTCAGAAGCCCCGATCGGAACATACATCTGAACACAACAGCGCAGAACGGCTTTAGCTCCCTGCTGGGACTGCTCATTGCCACCTCCGACTGTCCCTATGCCATCCCCTTTCGACCTATGGCCCGATTTCACTTACCCCAACCCAGCTGTGAAGAAACCAGTTTCCGCGCGGTGTCGACCTATCTGTTATCACAATATTTTAAATATCGGCGCGGCGGTCAACCAGACTGGGATTTACATGGTCTTAAGGAGATCTATTCTAATATTATAACGGTCAATAGTAGTCTGGCAAAACGGCTAAAGCCGGCGGTATCAGAAGACGCGCCCTTGAACGCTGTTGCAATCCTCAACGCCTTCGCGCTCATTGTACCTATGGCCATCGACGATGCGGAAGAGGAATTTAAGTATCTATTCGAACACATATAGATCGGACTTGATGTGCGATAAAATATAGACATGTACTTAGTCAGGCAACGTAAAATAAAACCGTGTACCTCGGTCACCATCGGATGCAAAAGATAGCGTACCTTGATGACGATCCTCAATAATTTCTTTGCAGGACAACAACCCCAGACCTGCCCCGCCCACTTTAGTCGTTACCGCCTCGGCAAACAACAGCGGCTCCATCTCTTTGTCTATACCTGTCCCTCGATCTTGCACTGCAACCTCGGTCTTGCCATCAAGCTGTAGCACAGTAATAGCAATGGTATCCCCCGGCGCGCTGGCTTCCGCAGCATTAATGATTAAATTGTGCAAAACGCGGCGTATATCCAGCCGATTAAACCGGCTCATTGCGGTGGACATATCGACCTTTAGCTGAATATCTATATTATGTAATTGAGGATGTCTGGCATGATCGGCAACCGATTCTTTTACTAACTCCAATATGTCGGCCCTTTCCAATTCATACTTCACATTAATTTTTTTAATGCGGCCAAGACTCTGGTTGATCAGGCTAGACAGTTCATCGGTCACCCGCACCACCAGTGCCAACTGGTTGCGTAGCTGTTCCAATGAGGGTTCATCGACCACTTCTCTAGTGGCGCCATTCTCCAGTCTCTCGATATGGTCCTCAAAGAATCCCTCCACTAACCCTAAAGGTGTCAGACAATGACGCATATCATGGGCGAGGATGGACATACTCTTGATGTCGGCAGAGATGATCTGCAGATCATTTCGAATCCGACTTGACAGAGTTTGAATCATTGACCGCAAGGCCACAGGCTCTGTGGTCAAATAGTTATCGAATTCAAGTCGAGACACTTCGATAAGCAGTGTTTCGCTCAGCGCCTTGGCAGAAGCCGAGCGCGGCTTGGAGTCTATCAGGGCCATCTCCCCCAGATAGGCGCCAGGCCCAAGCTCGGCAATTTGCCGATTACGCTTGTACACCATCATCTTCCCCATCAAAATGAGGTACATACTTTCTTCGTTAGAGCCCTCTTGAAACAGAATATCTCCATTATTTAAATAGGTCTCGTTACACTGCTCGCATAGCACACGTAATGTCGCATCCTGAAAGGACTGAAAAAGGTCTATTTCCTTAAGCAAGGCCAGTTTGTCTTCAATGTCCATGCAAAGATTCATTATCGCACTATCCATTCATCTGGATGAGGCCTTAAATAGACCTGTCGACCAAAATAGTCGTCGGGGAAATACCGAAGATGGTGCCGAATCATTACAATGGGGACCATGCGGGGCAAGTGACCAGAACGATAACGGTCAATCAGGCCGAGTAGCTCGGGCCTGTCTTCGGGGTTGATTCGTCCGCCAAAGTGCTGCGCTACCTGGGTGAGCACCCGGCCGTGACCTCGACGTGTCGCGGGCGCAGCCATCAGTGTCATGAATTTTTCAATGTAGCGATGAGCCCACTGGTCGATTGGGCGGCGGACATTTAGCTTAACCATCTCGTTGAGAATTTTCAAATATTCCGGGTCTCTTGCCATCAAGCTCAACTCGTGTTGAACCTGATATTTTTCGACCTTCGCAAATGCGAATCCCGGCCCCATGTATTTTTGCCATCGGTAGTAAGCATCGGGCGGTATATTAACTGATGCGACAGCCAACTGTTATGGGCGCAGCATAAAACGTGTTCCGGCGTAACTCAACACCGCGCCGTCGGCCTGAATTTGTTCCAGGCGTGGCCCGGCCTTGACCCGTTGGCCCTCTCGATATACCTGTAAATCTATCATCACGAAACGACGCTTGGGGTCCTGCGAATAGGAAACAACATTTAGAACCATGTCAGAGAATTGTTTCCGGTAATCAAGGGGTAATTCCGTTAATTCCACGACAAGGTCTGCGCCGCCAACGGGTGCCGGCTCTCCATGAACCTCCACTTGGCCATTGACTGTATCTGGGTTGGTCGATGACTGTTGGGAAACCCCCAACTTCGCTTCAACCGGCTTAGGGGCAGAGGGTGGTTGGGTCATGGGCAGCGCAATTTTCGGGCCAGGGTCGGGGCTGGTAAATACATATAGGCCAACGGTCACAGCCACTACCACCAATGCCGGAATGATCCACCACCACAGCTTCTTGCGACGATCGTAAAACTGAACCTCTGCGGTGGAGAGGGTGGGGACCTGACCTAACACACGTTCGCGTTCAGACTTTCGCAATGCATCGAGAATATAAGACATCTGTCTAACCGTTACGCATTTTCAATTTTGTGAGTACCGGAATAACCGGACTATGCAATGCAGTATTTAAATGGATCAAGGTCTCAATATCCACAACCCCATCATCGCGCAAGGATCGGCCTTTTTGGAACGAAATCACCCTAAGCTTAAGCGCATTATCAAAATAGCGTCCATCGTCTGCATTGGAATCGGGTTCATCGTTTCTCTCATCCAAACCGTTTAAACGTCTGCGCAGCCACAGCACTTCATCGGAATAGGTGCCTGGAACGATTTGCTCTACCCCTGCGGGTGACGACCATACCAGTATGAATTCCCCCAGCCAGTAGGGCTCCAGAGTCTTAAGAGCAACAGTCTGGGTATTCTTGCCAATGAGTAGTTTGGCCTCGTCGCCTATCAGGGATTGTAACACCGCGTAACGCTGAGTACCGGAGGTGGTTGCCAACTTCAATATGACGGGACGATTGTAGCGACGC
Organism: Acidiferrobacteraceae bacterium; assembly: GCA_011052015.1. Lineage (GTDB taxonomy): Bacteria > Pseudomonadota > Gammaproteobacteria > HyVt-429 > HyVt-429 > HyVt-429. Next base: position 7,791 of record DRJZ01000044.1, read on the forward strand.
AGATTTTGCCAACTACCCTTTTCTGTCAGGCAGTATAGTCGGCTGGTCTGGATTGATTCGCAGGCCCTATTGGGGTCATTGACGTGGCGTGCAATTCCCCACAGAGACAACAAATAATCGAACGCTTCTAATTTACCTTCATTTTCTACATTCTGGGACAACATCCATGAAAGGTCCTTCCTGGTTTCCTGGCCAGACACAATATGGGGGGTCCAGCCCTGCCATTTTTCCTGGGCCCAAACGAGTCCACCCTGCAGGCTTTGACTCACTGACCCTCTCACATTGGCAAATAATCCCGCCACGCCAATGCCCGCAGCAAAGGTGGCTATAAGTGCGGCACTGTATCCCCAGCGGCGAAGATTAAAATGCTTGCCCGGCTCTTTCGCCAGGACCTCTTTGGCCGCCCGGGTCACCACCCGAGGGCCTATGGTCCATGACTCCTTGGTATAGGCCCCTAATAGGGCGCGGTCACAAATAATATTGACCAGCCTGGGTATACCGCCAGAGTAACGATATACGCGGTTAAGGGCCAGCGGAGTGAACAGAGCTCGCTTGATACCCGCTACGGCCAAACGGTATTTAATGTATTCGCGAGTCTCTTCCTTTCCCAAAGGTTGCAAGTGATAGCGAGCAGTAATGCGCTGTTGCAATTGGCGTAAGCCCTTGTGCGCTAACATCGTTCCTAACTCGGGCTGGCCAATAAGCACGATGCGCAGCAACTTATCCCGATTGGTTTCCAGGTTGGTCAGCAAGCGTATCTGTTCGAGCACCCCCGAGCTAAGATTCTGCGCCTCATCAATGATGAGCACCGATCGACTGCCTTCGGCATGACACTTTAGCAGGTGGGCATTAAGACCATCTACCAATTCCTTAAGTGTCTGCTGTGGTGAATAATCGATGCGCAGCTCATCACAAATACTGGATACCAGGCCCTTTTCAGATACCCTGGGGTTGAGAATAAGGGCAACATCGACGTTTTCCGGGACCTGTTCCAGGAATCCCCGGCACAGGGTGGTCTTGCCTGTACCCACCTCTCCGGTGAGCTGAACAAACCCCCCACCTTCTTGTATTCCGTAGAGCAAATGGGCCAGGGCTTCCCGATGGCGCTTGCTCATAAAGAGGAAGCGCGGGTCGGGGGCAATAGAGAAGGGTGGCTCGGACAACCCAAAAAACGCGGTATACATCGGGTGTGCCTATTTCCGCTGCATGGTATTGCAAGCCATCATAATCGTTACTCCGGTCATCGCAGTCCTGATCTGTAGTCCGGGGATTATATGTGATTTGGCGGATACGGACACGCCACCGTAGGCTCAGTGCGCGAGGTTTCCTGCTAAACTCCCGGATGACCACCAACGCCCCGACTCAGGACCCAGGTCACGCATGGCCTCCAACAAACGTACCAATGCAACAAACTGCTGGCCAAGATCGGCATACAGACTTTCCAGGCCCTGGCCTCCGGCTGTAGCGAGAGTCTGATAGGCCCCCTGACCCAGGCCAACAAAATACTGAACACTCACATTCAACCGCTCTGCCCGCATTGGAAACAGACCCGATAAAATCAGGCAATGGTCGCCCACCTCTTGCAATCTTTGGCTCTGGCACCGACCCTGGGATAGCTGCCCTTTCATATAATCTACGGCCAGAATGCGCGTTACCATGTCGGGCTTATTGCAGTATCGCATCAACATGAATACCAGATAGCTTTCAACGTCTTCGGCAAATTGTAGACCGGCCGAAAACTGGGCGTCATTGACCAGGGCATACCACTGGGCGGTTTCAGATTTCTGCGTGACGAGTCTATTCATGCTGAACACAGCCCCTTTCGCAAGGCTAATGCTTCTATATCGGCACCTTTAACACAAAACATAATACTCGAAACACCTTTATTATTGGCTTTGGCCTGGCACAGATCCATAGCTATCAAGCAAATATCCGGTCAATTTGATTGTAATGTAGAGCGAAAAATTACACCCGTTCCGCACTGAGGTATCCATCAAGGACCGCAACAACAGGCACTGCGACCTTGTTAGCTATAAGGCCATAATGACTGGAGCTTTTTGAAGGCGCCTTGAATGCTATTCTCCTCTACAATGGGAAAGGTCCCCCTGGCAGAAGTCTCTCTCCTGACCTCTATGATTAATTTTTTTAAATTGTCCTCTGCCAGGCGTATTTTGGATTCATCTTCGACCACCTGGGAAACCTCCATGCGTTTAATGCCCGTACCAATGAGCTTTCCCATCAACTGCTCACAAGCAGGCGTGAGCGAAAGCCCCGCTTTACCCATGTGTTGTATTGCTGCTTTAGTAAGCCGCCTTTTTAGTCTAAACGTTTTAGCTGCCATGCGTCTCCCAAACCAGCATTACCAGGCTTCAAGAGTGCAATGGTGGGGCCTTTCAATGAACCATCAACCATAGGCTCTATGGATGGAGGAGCTTAGCCTAGGCATTTTTCAGCACCACACGATAACACTGCAGGGTATTTCGCAAAAAACAATGGGCAGAACCCCACAGGTAGAGACGAAAGCGGCGGTAATCCTTCTCCCCAAATTTATTCACAATGAAGTCTATGTTTTGATCAAATCTTTCTGCCCAATGCTTAAACGACAAATAATAACTGTGACGATCATCCCAGACACCACGCATCTGAAATGGAGTGTCTGCCACCGCCTTTAGGAAGTCGTGTAGCACGAAAAAAGAGTGATTCCCGGGATAAATATGCTGATAGATGAACGACGAGTGTTCGTATTTTACTGTATAGGCGCTTGCATCCAGATAGACATGCCCACCGGGTTTCAGCAAGCTGGAGAATTGCTTCAGCACTCGCCGGTAATCAGGCAAGTGCTCCATAATCCCCATGAGCACAATAGCATCATACTTTTTGTCCGAATTATAAGAAAGAATGTCGGCAAACTGGGTTGATACGGGCAACTCCAGCTCATTACTCAGTCTATTCATGTACTCCAGTGACTGCTCAGAAATAGTTATGGCATCAATTTGAATGCCCTTCTTTCCCGCATACTCCGAAAATGCGCCCCAACCCGGACCTACCTCGAGCACATTGCTGCCGGCGCTGAGTTCACACTGCTCAATACAAAAATCAAACTTACGCCGCACTGCCAACTCAATGGGCTCGTCCTTGTCCTTAAAATTGGCCTGCGTATAGCAACGGGTCTTTTCGTCAAGAAAAGACAAGTAAAACGACGGGTCCCGTTCATAGTGGTGGCTGATGGCCGACTTGTTCAATGAAACCTGGCCAATAATAATCGGTTTTAGGAATCGCCACAGCCAGGAAAAAAGGTGCTTGTCAGAAAGAAATTCACGAAGATCATAGATCTTAATCAGGTCTCCTTGAACATCAAACGAACCATTGATGTAGGCATTGGCCACAATCCCTTCGTCAAGAGAAGCAAGCGCCTTTAGCCCCATTGAATTCTTGACTATAAAGCGAAATTCCGGGCAGCCTTCTCCAAAGAGATAACAGCGATGATCGGGTAATTCAATTTCAAACGCGACGGGAGGATGTGAAATCCTTGAAAAGATCAGGTTGAGCAGTCGATTGTCAGTAGAGTACTCAGGTTCAGTTGTCGTGGACGATTGTCTCGTGGTGGCTGTGGGCATCATAACTCTCCTCCTTCTCTCATTGTGATCAGCAATGTTAGCTGTAGGTTAACAAAAAACCATTCCAAGCCCTGCATTATTATATGCCTAGAGTATATGCTTATTGTTCAATCTCATAATAACATTGATTCTGAGCGTTCCAACAGTTCTTTGGCCTGCACCAAATCCACTGTATCCAGACCTTCCGAGAAACTATTATACAGATCGGACAATATTTGTCCTGCAGTTTTGGCATCGCCACTGTCCAGCAATAAACGACTCATGCCGATTGCAGCACGCAACTCCCACCCTTTTGCCTTCTGCGCCCGGGCAATGTCAAGGGCCCTCTGAAAGCAGTCCTGCGCCTCGTCAAGAGCAGAGGGATCCTGTCCCAACAGCAATTCCCCACGCAGACGGTAGAGTTCGCCTTCATAGACGACTTCGCCCCTATTGTGCACCATATTAATGGCCCGAACCAGACAACCCAGACCTTCCTCCCAGGCCCGATTTTGCAAACAGGCCTCTGCCAACATGGAGAGAAAGTAGGTATGCGCAAGTTCCGCACCTGCCGACTGATGGGCATCAATGGCTTTGCGAATGGTATCGACACTATCCGGCTCCTGGCCGCTTTCTGCCCAGCCGACCAACATGATACCAATTGCCTTCCAATAGGCGAACCGGCAGCGGGTCGAAATCTCTATGCATTCAAATACCTCTTTGGCCGTGTCCGTTCTTTCCTGGCGATGCTGTCTAACACGCGCCAGGAAATTTAGCGCGATCACCAGACTATGGGGGTGGTCCAATGATCGCGCCAAGTCTACCGCAGCCTGCGCCTGGCGCAATGACTGATCTGGCAGGCCCAACATCCATAAGGCCAATGCCAGATAGCCCATACTGACAACCACTAGATCGTAACCATATATTGCGGCGCGCGAAGGCTGCTGCGAATCCTGAAATGCAATGACCTGCTCAAGATAAAATCGGGTGCGCACCAAATCTCCGGCCATGAACAGAGTATTGCCGAGCATATAATTTGCTTCGTGCAATCGAACGGGATCGGTATTAGCTTTGGCGCGAGACATGAACTGCTGCGCCAATTCCATGGCCACGGGAATATTGCCGCAGGCACCAAAGAAACGCCACAGTCCAAACAGGGCCATAAATAACGCACCATCGGACTGTTCGGTGCTCTCACACAGATCCTTGGCCCGTGAGAAAGCCTTCTCCGCCTCCGGTGTCGCATAGCCCTTGGTCACTGCATGGGCATTACCCGAGATCAGCTGCAATTTGAGTTCTATGCTCTTGGTCTCATCATCGCCGGACCCGCCTTGCAGCAGTTCTAATCCCCGCCTTGAATGATGTATGGCCTCTACATTTGCAGATCGATCCATCGCGCGACGCCCCGCCTCAAGCCAAAACTCGATAGCCTTTGGCTTTATGCCGGCCTGCGTATAATGCTCAGCGATGACCTCGGGTTGGTTGCCACGCATAACCTGGTAATCCTCTTCCATTGTCTGCGCGATGCGAAGATGGAATTGGCGCCGATTCCGTTTTAGCAGGGTATGATATGCCGCATCCCGAATTAGAACGTGCTTAAAACTATACTCTGTCTCTGGTTTGTCCATATTACGTTGGACCAATCCAGCTGCCTCGAGCCGATCAAGCGCTTCTTTTACTACATGAGGTTTTTCATGCGTGATGCGGCAAATACACTCAGGGCTAAACTTCCTGCCCACCACGGCCCCGGCCTGAGCAATATCTTTTGCCTGACCGAGACGATCTAAACGCGCCATCAGTAGATCCTGCAAAGTCTCTGGAATCTCCAACGGAGGTAGCTCAAAGCTTGCTGTATACGCGCCACCTTCCTCCAATAACTTGCTATCCTCAAGCACCATCTTAGTCGACTCCTCAACAAACAAGGGTATACCATCGGTCTTTTCTATGAGCCCCCGGATAATGGCATCAGGCAAACTTATCGTGCCCGCCATAGCCTCTATCATGCTCTCGACATCTGATGCCTCCAATCGCCCAAGGTTTACATGGGTCATGTCCGTATTTCCATTGCTCAGAATAAAAGCTCCCGGCCGTGTGGCCATAAGCAGCATAATGGGGGCCTTCATCCCACCTTCAATCAAAAGCTGTAACAAAGCCAACGTAGAAGGATCAATCCAGTGCAAGTCTTCAACAACGAGCAAGACTGGCTTCCTCTGTGCATGCGCTTGCAACAACTGCAGCAATATCTCTTGAGCCTTCCTCCTTTGTTCTTCCGGGCCAAGTTCCTGATAGACTACTCGATTACTCACATCCAGTGACAATAAGGACGCTAGAACTAAAATAACGTCAAGGTTGTCAATCTTTGGTAAGAGGGCCACTTCAAGCTTATTCCATTTCTCCTCGTCGCTATCCGTTACCGAAAAATGGAATTGCTGCTGCAAAAATTCGATAACTGGATAAAATGCGCTATTTTGAAATCTGTGCGCACAATTAATATTGATCATCTCATAAGCACCCGCCACGAGATGATCTTGCAGGGCATTTATCAACCTGGTTTTACCGACTCCCGGTTCGCCTGTGACAACTACAATTTGCCCCTGGGTGGGTTTGATCTTAGACCACAAGCCCAATAGATTCTCTATCTCTTTCAATCGGCCCACCAACGGTGTCAGACCCACCGTCAACGCAACATCAAACCGATCCCGTGCGGCGCTTTCGCAGAGCACTTTATAGGTGAGTATTTTACGAGACAGGCCCTTTAGTGTACGGCACCCAATTTTTTCAAATTCAAACAAACCTCTTACCAACCGAAATACCTTCTCACTAACAACAATGGTGTCAGGCTCTGCAATAGCCTGCAGCCGTGCAGCAATATTAGGCGTTTCACCTACAATTGCGACCTGTTTCGGATTATCGACAGCACCCATAACGCCAGCCACAACTAATCCGGCGTCAATACCTATGCGCACAGCCAAGTCATCGGCCCCCAACTGTTTAGAGCGTAACCCCAATTGCGAAATTTTACCGACGATATCTAAAGCAGAATAAATGGCACACTGGGTGGCATCTTCCAGTGCATGTGGATACCCATAATAGGCCACAACACCATCCCCCAAATAATCAGATACAAATCCTCCGTACTGCTTGATAGCATCAACGCAATGCTGCTGATAGCTTCGCATCACGTCACGCAAGTCTTCTGGGTCGAGAGACTCAGACAACGAGATAGAACCCACCATGTCACAGAACAACACGGTGACGTGTCGGCGCTCTCCCTTGTCTTCAGGTGTTTGCATAGCGGACCGGGTGATTAAGGAAGCTCTGATTAATTCGTCATTCCGGCCGTAGCGAAGCGAAGAACCGGAATCCAGAGTAGTAAAATCAATATATTACTGGATTCCCGCTTTCGCGGGAATGACCGGAACGGAATTAATCAGAGGTTCCTTAGTTTACAAAATGGTGGGGGGTGAATTCCAGACCATAAGCCTCTACAGTTGCTCTACCAGCTTTTCACTAAGCTTTATAACCCTGTTTGCCAGGGTTGTCATGACGACCCTGTTAAAATACAACTGGCATAGGGGTGACGCCAAGTCTAGCATTGTCGTGTTGACACTTATCAATAATACACCATTTTTAGCGGTAACCGATGCTGAACGCACCGAACGGGTGACGTAGCCCACTTCTCCAAAACAATCCCCTTTACCCATCTCATTGATTGTCTTACCCCGTTTGCTGACCTCGGTGGTCCCAGCAGCGATAATATAAAAATATTCATCGTCCTCGCCCTCGGTGATGATGGCTTCGCCAGGCTTGACCCGCCGCCACATGCTGGCGCGCACAAACTCCCAAATCTGAGCATCGGGAAAGTCCCCAAAAAAATCCAGCTGTCTGGCCACACAGAATCTCTCATCCTCGCCAATGAGACGGCCAGGCATGTCTAAAGCAACAGAAAGGCCACTCAGATCAAAGGCCAGATCAAGACCCATTTTGTATCGAGACTCAGGATTTTTATGTATTGCCTTAGCCAATATGGCAACCAACTCTTCAGGAACCTTCGGTCCGAATTCCTTAACATCGGGAGGATCTTGTTCAACAATCTTGTTGTTTATCACGGAAATATTGTCGCCCTCAAAGGCCTTTCTCCCGGTCAGCAGCTCATACATAACGATGCCTAAAGAATAGATATCAGTTTGTCCAGTGACGGGCTCATCCAATACCTGTTCGGGAGACATATAACGTGGCGTACCCATGGTTCCCGAGACCTGAGATATCTCCATATCGGTCACCCTGGCAACCCCAAAATCGCTGATTTTGACCTTATCCTGATCAACATCATATAGGATGTTGCCGGGCTTTATATCCCGATGAATGACTCCTTCACGGTGAGCATAGTCCAGAGCCGTTGCGCACTTGAATATTATTTCAACGACTTTCTCTATAGGCAACAACTTGTCAGGACAACAAAACTTATCGAGTGTTTCACCACTCGCAATGTATTCCATGACCAAATAATAACCCGCGTCATCAAAAGCGGCGTCATACATTTCAACAATGTTGGGATGTGTCAACAGGCCTGCGGCGTGGATCTCGTTAAAGAAGAGTTTTCTATACATTTCGGCGTCCATGCCCGATGCCATCTCAGTCTGGCATATTTTTATCGCCACATCATGATCAGAAAATGAATCATGGCCCAGATAAATCACGCCCATATTGCCCCGACCAATTTCCTTGATCAGATCGTAACGGCCTATCTTTCTGGGAGGTGGCACCATGCTAGCAATAAGCTTAGCACAGATAATATCTACCGGTCGGTGCGCACCTTTTGTTTGGCGCGAAGTTCAACGCGCTGTGCAAGTCTTCGTTCCTCGGCGCCTTCTTTAACCGTTATGGTTGCCTCTCCAAATAGCACCTGCTTTAAAAAGCGAAAAGCAAATTTTAACAATGTATAATCATCGGACAGATAACGATTCATTTCATCATCGTCTATTTCAAAGATGTCCTGAAATCCCTCGGCACGAACAAATTCCCGAAACCGATCCATGTCGTAACTACACATAAAGAACAACTGGAAACTCTTTGTCGAGGGTTTGCCAATGGCAGGGCCGCTGGAACGCTTTTTGAGAATGACCTGATACCATTCCCGGTTCATTTCGTCGTATTCTTCTACGCCCTGTTCCTTGCGATATTGTCCGATGGTCAGCTTGTTATCTTCATCATGGCCCTTGCAATGATCCTCTTTCACCAGGCAGTAATGGTGTTCATCGACAGGGGAATCCTTTTTGCGCATGGCCATTAAACCAACAGGGTAGTACCGGCATGCCGAAGGACGATTTTCGTATACGCTGCAACCCTCTTTATTCATCAACAGGCAGACCGGTTCTTCGTCCTGGGTCTTGAGCTTGATCCCTGGCATGCCACTGGCATCCATCTCGAAGGGCACTGTGTATTTGGCTAACACATCCGTGGTCGATATCCCGAAGTGCTTCTTTAACCTCAGAACGTCATAAGGCGTCAGGGTGATGTCCGCCAACTTGCAACAGGCGTTATAACAGGAGACCCCTTTATGGCAACGAAACTGTATGCTGGCATCATTATTCAGCAACTCAGGGATAAGGGGGCTTTCATGGGGGGGCTGGGGGATTTCCTGACTCATGGTACTCTCCGGCATCGCAGATACGTATTAACCAGTATTCCCACTAGAGAAAAAAAAGTCCGGGCACCAATACTGGTGCCCGGACTCTCCCCTACGGGAACTACCTGTTAACTTACTTAAACAGCTTGCTCTTATCGACAAGGTCCTTATGGGCACGCTTGAAGCAAGTATAAGTCTTTGTTTCCTTGTCATAAATCGAGTTCACGAAGCATTTCCAGTTTTCCTCGTCTACAAAATTGTAGTCCGTCCGGTAGTAGAAACCCGGATAGCGGGATTCCTCACGGAACTGGATGTGTTTCATGTGAGCCTCAGCCGTCAGGATACGATGATAGTTCTCCCAGGCCCGCAGTAATTCATGCAGATCCTTGGCACGCATTTTAGCGGCATCTTCCTTCAACATGGTCAGCTTCTCTTCCGCTACGTCGAGCATATGGCCATTGGTGTTGTAGTACGTAGCAATACCAGCGACATACTCGTCCATGATCTTCTGCAAGCGGAACTGCAACATCTTCGGCGTGATGTAGTGGGGGTTGATATCGATAGCGGTGGTGTAGTCCTTGTGCTCAAGGAAGGTCTTGACCGGCTGATAGATCTCGGCGACCAGATCATCGACAGAGGTGTCGAGCTCCGGAGTGAGGTCCTTGTTGTCCAGGCAGTACTGAACCATGGCCTTGGCCGCCAAACGCCCTTCGGCATGGGAACCGGAAGAGAACTTGTGGCCAGAGGCGCCCACGCCATCGCCAGCGGTGAACAAACCCTTTATCGTGGTCATGGAGCGGTAACCCCAGTTCCAGCCGCCAGGCAGATGATCCGGCACACCGGCTTCGGTCTCTTCGGTCGGGGCGCCGACGTCGGTCGGACCCGACACCCAGATGCCACAACAACCGGAGTGGGAACCCAGCAGGTAGGGTTCGGTGGGCATCAACTCGGAGTTCTTCTTTTCCGGCTCAATATTTTCACCGGCCCAGATACCACACTGGCCGATACACATGTCGAGGAAGTCTTCCCAAGCTTCCGCCTCCAGATGCTTGACCTCACGGGGAGACAGGGTCTCACGCAGGGCTGCCAGGGCGGTTACGGTGTCCATGTAGATGGGACCGCGGCCTTCCTTCATCTCGTGCAACATCAGGTGGTTACGCAGACAGGAGGCTGGAACGGCGGCTTGGCCATAGGGAGGATAGTCGTTGAGCATCTCCTTGTTGCGGTCCATATAGACTTCGCCGTTGGCATTGATGGCCTTGGCCTTAAACAGCAGGAACCAGGCACCCACCGGGCCGTAACCGTCCTTGAAGCGGGCGGGTACGAAACGGTTTTCCATCAAGGTCAACTCGGCACCGGCCTCGGCCGCCATGGCGTAGGTGGACCCGGCGTTCCACACCGGGTACCAGGCACGACCCTGACCTTCACCCACAGAGCGGGGACGGAACAGGTTCACGCAACCCCCCGCAGCCAGCAGGCAGGCCTTGAACTTGTACACATAGACCTGGTTTTCACGGGTGGAAAAACCCACGGCACCGGCAATGCGGTGAGGATCATTCTTATCGTTCACCAGCTTGACGATGAAGATACGCTCTTGAATGTTTTCTACGCCCATGGCCTTCTTGGTGGCCTCGGCGACGATCCACTTGTAGGATTCACCATTGATCATGATCTGCCACTTACCGGAACGCACCGGCTTGCCGCCGTCTTTTAACGGGGTCAGGCCCTTGGAACCGTCATGGCGCTCACCATTTTCGTCAAGCTTCCAGATCGGCAAGCCCCATTCTTCGAACAGGTGCACCGAGTCATCCACGCAACGGCCCAGATCGTAGGTCAGGTCATCACGGGTAATGCCCATGAGGTCGTTGGACACCATGCGGGCATAATCCGCAGGATCCTGCTCACCGATGTAGGTATTAATCGCGGACAGGCCCTGGGCCACCGCACCGGAACGATCCATGGCGGCCTTATCCACCAACTTGATCTTCAAGTCTGTACCTTCGGCCCAACGCATGATTTCATAACCGGCACCACAACAGGCCATGCCACCACCGATCAACAGGATATCGACTTCTTCTTCGATAACCTCGGGATTTCCAAATTCACCAGCCATTTTTTTTACCTCAAAATTAGGTGTTCAACGTAAGTTCGTACTTACGCACAAATCAATTCGCTACGATCACATTCGCACAGGCCACCATTAAAAAAGCCCGGTTCAGCAATCTTGCTCATGTCTGCTTCCGGTTTGCCGCCGTAGGGATCAATGGAACCTTCCGGGGTGGTGCGAATGGGGAACTTGAACCGCTTCTTGGTGCCATTACGAAACTTGATGGTCCACATAATGGAATCAGTACCGCGTAAGGGCTGTACCGAGGCGCCCAGGGGCACGATGTCCGCATAGGGGCGTGCTTCAATGGCGTTTTGAGGACAGATCTTAATGCAGGAATAACATTCCCAACACTGTTCCGGCTCCTGGTTATAGGCCTTCATGGCATGACCTGTCTCTGAACCGTCACGGTCAAGCATCATCAGGTCGTGGGGGCAGATATACATGCAAGCAGTCTTGTCCTGACCCTTGCAGCCATCACACTTATCAGTACGTACGAAAGTAGGCATTGCTGGACTCCATCATTTCTGGTTAATTTCGAGTATCTGTTACTGCTATTGCGCCGCATAAATTCTGTCTGCGACGTGATCCATTCGGTGGACTGATCCGGCCTTAACGTAGTGGGCAGCAGGCAACCACCCTCACCTGGAGGATTACCACAGGCAGTCTTCCAGGCAAAACCACCGTTTCCAAATACCGGGTCAGGCGGATGGGTAAATCTATAGAGTTCGCTACCACAACACTAATTAGAATTTCAATCCCTGACATAAGCAACCTTTATTGTCTGCTACTGGAACTATTCCCGACTTTTACGGTTGGTTATAGGCGGTGTGCCTCAATGCCCGGCACGGCCCCCACTTAACGACCAGAGCGTCTGGCTTAACTCGCCTGAGACCGATAGTAGTCGATCAGGATCTGAGCCACCTCTGGACGGGAAAATTCCTTCGGTGGGGCCTTACCCTGACCCAGCATTTCCCGCACCTTGGTACCGGATAACAGCACAAAATCTTCTTTGCTGTGATCTGGAGCCTCACGCATCATCACCACCTTGTTGAGCTTGTTAGACCAGGCGGTATGGTCAGCCTCGAAGATCTCGATCTCCAATGCCCCTTCGGGGACCTCGTTGTGGAAAATGGACTGGGCATCGAAGGCGCCATAAAAATCGCCGACACCGGCATGATCGCGGCCGATAATAAAATGGGTCGCCCCCATGTTCTGGCGGAAAACGGCGTGCAACACCGCCTCGCGGGGTCCGGCGTAGAGCATATCGAAACCGTAACCGGTGACCATGACACTGTTGGGGGGGAAATACAGTTCCACCATCTTACGGATAGCCGCATCACGCACCGGCGCCGGGATGTCCCCCGGTTTCAGCTGGCCCAGTAGCATATGAATCACCAGACCATCACAACCCAGTCGGTCCATGGCCATATGACACAACTCTTCGTGGGCCAGGTGCATGGGGTTGCGGGTTTGAAAAGCCACAATTTTCTTCCAACCATGCTCGACAATCTCATTGCGGATCTCCACCGCAGTACGGAAGGTATCGGGGAAATCGGCCTGAAAATATGAGAAACTCAAGACCTGAATGGGACCGGAAACGACATACTTGCCCAGGCTCATGAAGGTGCTGACGCCAGGATGATCCCCATCCGCAGTACCGAAAATCTTCTCGGCCATCATGGTCAACTCGTCATCACTGACCCCTTCGATATTCTCCACGTCCATCACTGCCATGATGGGATGCCCCTCCACATTAGGGTCACGCAGGGCAATGCGTTTAGCGTCCTTAATGGCTTCAATGTTGTTGGTCAAATTGAGCACCGGTACCGGCCAGAACAGGCCGTCGGTGGTCTTCATATTTTGCGCTACGCTAAGGGCATCGGCCAGATTCATATATCCGGTCAACGGATTGAAATACCCGGCGCCCAGCATGACCGCATTGGCGGCAGCGGCAGAATTGAGTGTCAACGAAGGCAGACTTTCCGCCTCATGGGCCAGGGCCTCATGGGCCTTGGAATCGTAGATGAACAGGGGATTCAGGCTGTCTGAACCGTGGGGTTTAATCATGATCGGCCTCCTCTATAGAACCGTTATCTTTTTCAAATAGCCTCCACACAGACGGACTCCATGACAAGTGGACGTCCGATCCCAAATGGTCGGCAGGCTTTATGGTATGAAGGGCGCGGATTCTATAATGTATTGCACTTCGGGTGTCATCAAAATAATTAAGTGGCCTATGGAAAATAACTATGGAGGCCAACAACAACCCCATATCCATTGAGGCCAAATAACGCTTTCGGCTCAGTTTATTGGGCAGCTAAGCAAGCAAGTCCTATGGGATTAGGTTACAGTAACCCACCAACACACCACTGATATAAACCGGCGGCTGAACAACTAAAATAGACTTTGCGATCCGTTGGCAAAAGGTATAGATGAGCATTAAAGTCAGGTATTTTGCCAGTTTACGGGAAAAGATGGGCCGCGAAGAGGACCAACTCGACGCCCTGGGGGTTAACACAGTAGCGGATGTCTGGACTCGGGCTGCCCGTGGCCAGGCCATGCCCCCTAATACCCTTGCCGCAGTAAACCTGGAGTATGGCGATCTCACTACATCAGTGGCGGACGGAGACGAAGTCGCCTTTTTCCCGCCGGTGACCGGGGGATAACCCGGCAGATTTACCAACCTATTCCTAGATAATCAAGCATTTTTGCCCCTAACATCAGCGGTCTATAGAAGAACTGGGCACTTTAATTGGGATGCATCACCGGCGCAGTGTTTTACACCACAGAGTTTCTTATGCCGCTGCGCGGCCGCAGATCTACAAGTGACAAGATTCTAAGCTAGCATATAAATCAATGACTTAGAAATTTGTCA
>DRJZ01000045.1 GCA_011052015.1 Acidiferrobacteraceae bacterium
CGTTTTGATCTGCGCGGTGAGTTGAGCGCGGGTCGTGATGTGATCATTGACATTAATGTCATACTGGAAGGTAAGGTCACTTTAGGTGATCGCGTTCATATCGGCGCTAATGTGGTGATACGCAATAGCGTGATTGGTGACGATGCTGTGATTAAGGAAAATTGTGTAATCGAAGGCACCAGGATCGCCAAAGGTTGCCAGGTGGGACCCTTCGCCCGTCTGCGTCCTGGAACCGATTTGGCAAACGATGTACACGTCGGTAATTTTGTAGAGATCAAAAAATCCTCTGTGGCCAGGGGTAGCAAGATTAACCACCTGAGCTATATCGGTGACAGCAATATCGGTAGCGGTGTCAATATTGGTGCGGGCACCATCACCTGTAATTACGACGGCGTCTACAAGCACCAGACTATTATTGGCAATGATGTCTTTGTGGGCTCCGCCACGCAGTTCATCGCCCCGGTGACCGTGGGCGATGGCGCCACCATCGGCGCCGGTGCGACAATCACCAACGATGTGCCCGCCGGCGAACTCACCTTGAGCCGAGTCAAACAGAAAACCGTGACCGGCTGGAAACGACCAACTAAAAAATAGTATCGCCACAGAGACACAGAGAATGACCTTGCGTATTTTGGCTTTTGCTCGTCATGATGGTTTCGGGTATTCCCCCTTCATTATGAATAACAGGAAGGATGATGCAGGCGAGCATTAATTATATGCTTTTCTCAGTGAACTCCGTGCCTCTGTGGCAGGAAGTAGCAGTCTCATGTGCGGAATAGTCGGTGCCATAGCCAATCGTGATGTGACCCCCATCCTGCTGGAGGGTCTGCGGCGTCTCGAGTATCGTGGTTATGATTCATCCGGTGTGGTGGTCATCGATTCTGATCAACACCTCAGTCGTGCCCGGGCCGTGGGCAAGGTCGAGGAACTGGATCGAGCACTATCGGCGACCTCAATCAGTGGTCATAACGGTATTGCCCACACCCGTTGGGCTACCCATGGTAAACCCACCCAGTCCAACGCCCATCCCCACATCTGTCGTAAGATGGTGGCGGTGGTGCACAACGGCATCATCGAGAACCATGAGGCCTTGCGGTCCAAACAGATGGACAAGGGCTATGAGTTTACTTCGCAGACCGACACCGAGGTCATCGTCCACCAAATCTATGATTATGTTGACTTGGGCAAGAATATTTTTGAAGCTGTGCAGGCAACGGTGGCCGATCTGGAAGGGGCCTATTCTTTGGGAGTGGTGAGTGTTCACGAACCCGACCGATTGATTACCGCACGCCGCGGCAGCCCCCTGGTGATCGGTGTCGGTGAAGGCGAATACTTCATCGCCTCTGATGTGGCCGCGCTGTTACCGGTCACCAAGCGTTTTATTTTTCTGGAAGATGGTGATGTTGCGGAGCTGCGCCGTGACGGCATGAGTATTGTCGATGCCGGTGGTAAGGTCGTTGAGAGACCGATAAAGACGAGTTCACTGAATGCTGACTCCGTTGAGTTGGGTGACTATCGCCACTACATGCAAAAAGAGATCTTTGAACAGGCGCGCGCTATGGCGGACACCCTGGAGGGCCGCATCAGCGGTGACCGTCTGTTGGAAAAAACCTTTGGCCATCAGGCCAGCCCCATATTCGATTCCACCAAACAGGTACAAATCATCGCCTGCGGCACCAGTTACCATGCGGGTCTGGTGGCGCGTTATTGGTTTGAGTCCCTGGCGGGCCTTCCCTGTCAGGTGGAAGTGGCTAGTGAGTTTCGCTACCGTAAACATGTGACCGCCGATGACAGTTTGGTCGTCACCATCTCTCAATCGGGCGAGACCGCCGATACCCTGGCGGCCTTGGCGGAGGCCAAACGCCTGGGAATGGATCATAGTCTGACCATCTGCAATGTCCCGGAAAGCTCTTTAGTGCGCGCCTCTGAGTTGGTGCTTATGACCCACGCCGGTCCTGAGGTGGGCGTGGCCTCCACCAAGGCGTTTACTACCCAACTGGTGGGCTTGATGTTATTGGTGATTGCCCTGGGCCGCCGTCATGGTATGAACGCAGACACTGAGGCCCGTTTAATTACAGAGTTGCGCAGTCTGCCGGTCAGGATTGAGCAGGCCTTGTTGCTGGATGGCAAGATTAGCGAGATCGCCGAGCAGTTTGCCGACAAACATCATGCCCTGTTCCTGGGCCGTGGCGCCCATTACCCTGTGGCCATGGAGGGGGCGCTCAAGCTGAAAGAGATCTCCTACATCCATGCCGAGGCCTATCCTGCCGGAGAACTCAAGCATGGCCCCTTGGCCCTGGTGGATGCCAAGATGCCGGTGATCGCGGTGGCCCCCAACAATGATCTGCTGGAAAAGCTCAAGTCCAACATTCAGGAAGTACGCGCCCGAGGTGGACAGCTGCTGGTCTTTGCTGACCCGGCAGCGGAAATCGCCGAGGAAGACGGTCTCCAGGTGTTAGAGGTGGCGGCGGTGGGCGACTCCATTGCCCCCATCATCTACACCATTCCCCTTCAATTATTGGCCTACCACGTTGCACTTATTAAAGGCACCGATGTGGACAAACCCCGCAATTTAGCCAAATCTGTCACCGTAGAATAAACCTGGATTTGGCAGCCGATGTTGCCGGGCAACAATAAAGTTAACGCTTTAGTAGCCTTAAAGATAAACACAGCTCTGGCGTAAAAAGGCTTGTATAAATTGTCGTATACTAGATGCTGCCAGCGTATGCTGGCATGCCATTTAGCAGTGTTCTGCTCGCTACACCTCGACCTGAGGGATAAACGCGTAGGTTCTATGTTACCGCTTCGCCTTCAATTGCTGCGCCCAGTCCAGGCTTGTTTTTCTCCAGGGGTGCAGTGATTAGTACGGGCGCCACCCGAGAGAAGCCGCTAAGGCGAACGATATAAAATGTTTTAAGTGCGAATGTTGCGTGAATACACAACCACCCCTTGTTGTGAAGAAGTAATGTTATACCGAGGCATGCATGCATATTTTGGTAATCGAAGACAACCCGGATCTGGTGGCCAATCTCTATGATTTTCTTGAGCCACGGGGCTATGTCGTAGACGCAGCCTATGATGCCGGGAACGGACTACGTTTAGCACGGAGCGATGACTATGATGCGATTATATTGGATCTGATGTTGCCGGGTATGGACGGCCTGGAAGTCTGTAGCCGCTTAAAAGACTCCGGTAGCAACACACCGGTGTTGATGCTCACCGCTCGCGATATGTTGGATGATAAGCTGGAAG
Organism: Acidiferrobacteraceae bacterium; assembly: GCA_011052015.1. GTDB lineage: Bacteria > Pseudomonadota > Gammaproteobacteria > HyVt-429 > HyVt-429 > HyVt-429. The sequence goes on from DRJZ01000045.1 coordinate 3,253, forward strand.
GTTTCGCTAGAGGTGCAGACGATTATTTAGTAAAACCCTTTGCTATGCAGGAGTTGGATGCTCGTTTGAAAGCGATAATACGCCGGGTGCGCGGTGAGCAGTCAAGAGAACCTCTCAAAGTCGCCGATCTAAAATTCAATCCCGCCACCTTACATGTAGAACGTGGTGGCAAATCCATTTCTCTTTCGCCCATACCTTTAAAGATATTAACCTTGCTGATAAGGCAGTCTCCCCGCGTGGTCCCGCGGCGGGAGATCGAGCGACGTGTTTGGGGCAACACCCGACCCGACAGCGATGCGCTACGCGCTCATATGTCCGTTCTGCGCGCAGCCATTGACAGGCCTTTTGACAGGTGCCTGTTACGAACCGTTCACGGTATCGGCTATCAACTGGTGGCCCCTGATGAAAATCAGGATTAGTCTTCGCTATCGTGTCACCCTGACCTTCGCATTATTGGGGATGGGAGTGAGCCTGGGCCTTGCCGGCGCTCTTTATGTACTCGCCGTTGATATGGAGGAACGCCTCACCACAGAAACGCTCTCCGTTGAACTCGAAGACTATATTGTACGCTATAAGGTCGACCCCAAGACGCCGCCGCCAGCCAGCACTACGATGCGCACCTATGTGATTGCGCCTGGAGAAAAGGGGGCGCCTGCAGTATTGCGGGACCTCGATACTGGCCTGCATCAAGTGCAGTTGGAGGGTGGGAGCTATTATGCCGAGGTTCAAAGGTATGGCGAACTGAATTTCATTGTTCTGTACGACGATAAACAAATTCGCCACCGCAAATATCAATTTAAGATATTCCTCGGAATCGGCGTTTGGGTAATGACTTTTTTGTCTGCGGTTCTCGGTTTCTGGCTTGCGAGACGCGTCATTTTGCCCGTAAAGGAACTGGCCGCGAGTGTTGCAAATCTTCAACCCGAGGATTGCTCCAGACCTCTGGCCGACGATTTTTTACGCGACGAGGTGGGGATACTTGCCCGCAAGTTCGATGATTATCGGCAGCGGCTGGGCGCCTTTATTGAACGTGAACAGACTTTTACAGCAGATGTCAGCCACGAATTGCGCACGCCATTGGCTGTTATTGAGGGGGCGACAGAAATATTGTTGGGGGATCCTGGTCTGGGTGATACCCGGCGCTCACGGGTCGAACGTATAGCCCGAGCGGCGCGCGAAATGTCTGAACTGGTCACTACCTTGCTGCTATTGGCTCGGGAAGATAAAGGAGATGTTTCGAAGTCCGGCTGCGCGGTAGCTGAGCTGCTACAGCAGGTCTTGGAGGGGCACCAACACTTATTGCGCCATAAGTCGGTGGAAGTTAAGCTGGATATCCAGGCGCAAACCACACTGTCAGTTGAATGCACCTTACTGCGTGTTGTGCTCGCCAATCTTATCCGCAATGCCTTTTACTATACCGAGCAGGGACAGGTGTCTATCTGCCTGGACGAAGAGGGCATTTCTATAAAAGACACGGGTATCGGCATCCCTAAGAAGAACATACAGCGAATATTCGACCGGCATTATACGGGACCGGCTGGAAGCGAAGGTATTGGGCTTTCTCTGGTGAAACGGATTTGCCGGTGCTGTGGCTGGAATATCGAGATAGCTAGCCACGAAGGCCAGGGTACGATAATTCGGCTGTTGTTCCTACCAACCCCGACGGGAAGTGAATTTACTACCGGGGAGTTGCCATAAATCTCCTTTCTCACGAATTCTTTGCATTTTATTAACCTTTCCTTAACCTTCATTTAGATAGCATAGTCCTATCGTTTTGGCCCGTGGTTCTACGGGACATGACACGGTAACTGTCGGTTACTAATTAGTCTATCCTAAAAAGCTCCCAAGCTATTGATAATAACGGTAAATAATGGATAAAAAGAGTAAAATATCGTCCAGATTTGAAACGCAACTCGGAACTAAAGCCACCGTCGCCAAAACCAAAGACAGCAACCTTCTCATTGGGGCCCTGGCCTTTGACAAAAACCGCTACGATGGCCACACCCTGCCCGACGTATTTTCCCAAATAGGACGCATTCTCGGACATGTGCCAAAGATCTGTTTAGGTGACCGAGGCTATCGAGGCAAAAACAAGGTCAACAATACTCGGATACATATCCCCAAACTGCCGAGAAAGAACGCCTCAAAAGCCCTGCAAACACAAATGCGAAAACGCTTTCAGCGCCGTGCCGCCATAGAGCCCGTGATTGGCCATTTAAAATCCGACCACCGACTCAACCGGAACCACCTAAAAGGCACTTTTATTAATCCCCTCTCCCTCCGGGAGACGACTGCATGGACGCAGGAGGTAGAACAACGCAGGAGCAGTTGTCGAGGGCTAGGGTGAGGGGAGCAAATCAACCTGCTGATGGCCGCCACATTCAACTTCAAGAAGTGGATGTGGGAGATTTATTTTTGGCCCCAGAATATCAAGCAGCTATTTCTCTGTATGATGCGTCCTATAGCGCTTTGGCAACAAGACCATTGAAAATGGGTTTTTCAGGGCCGACTAACTAACGCAACTATATTATATAATAAGCAGAAAAGGAGTTAGGATTTGGTATCTCGAGTTTCTTGGATCACACGTTCCATTAATCTGACTGGGGAGAAAAGACCTTGGCCACGTTAGCAGACGAAGAACATGTGGTCGCATCAACAAAAGGTCTTAACAGCAAACAATGGATCGCCGCCCTGGTTTTTGCTGCTGCCGCCCTCTACATGGCAACGTTGGTGCCTAGTATCGAAATCGCCTGGGTAAGTGGATTTCTTATATTAACGATTTATCTGTTTGCCTTTGAAATAGTTGGCGTCGATGTCGCCGCTGCTACCGTGATGGTATTGTTGGGGGTCACTACCCTTTTGGCTCCACTCATGGGATTAGAGCAAGGCCTTGTCGATACGAAGCATTTGTTTGACGGTTTTGCTTCCAACGCAGTGATCTCCATCATTGCGGTGATGATCATTGGCGCCGGCCTCGACAAGACCGGCATCATGGGCAAGGTAGCCGTATTGATTCTGAGGTTTGGGGGCACCAAGGAGGGGCGCATTATCCCTATTATCTCCGGCACCGTTGGTGTTATTTCCTCATTTATGCAAAATGTCGGTGCCGCGGCTTTGTTCCTGCCAGTGGTCTCGCGCATCTCTGCCCGGTCCGGAATACCCCTGTCACGCTTGCTGATGCCCATGGGTTTCTGCGCCATCCTCGGTGGCTCGATCACCATGGTGGGATCGAGCCCCCTGATTTTGCTCAACGATCTGATTCTGACTTCCAACAAGGCTCTGCCCGTTGGGCAACATATGGAGACCTGGTCCTTATTCTCTGTAACCCCAGTAGGTTTGGCTTTGGTAGCTACCGGTATTATTTATTTTGTGTTGGCTGGTCGCTTTGTGCTGCCCTCTGCCATCAAGGTGGTCGGTACTACCGCAAGCGGCACCATGCAATATTTCCAGGATGTGTATGGTCTGAACTACAACCTTTTTGAGGTGGTAGTGCCCAAGGGTAGTTCGCTGGTGGGCAAGCAATTCGACGACGTGGAACACAGTTCACGCATTCGTGTCGTTGCAACCAAACGTAGTGGTAAGAATCTACGAATCGGGCCCGGAAGTCTGGCCCGTGACGTCGGCATTGAGGTTGGTACAGTGCTGGGCATCCTGGCTGCACCAAAAAATTTGAATGCCTTCGTTGACCGCTATGGTTTGAATTTGCGCAAGAGTATTAAATCATTCACCGAGGCCCTCGCTACGACCAAGGCCGGTATTGGCGAAATCGTCATTCCCCCTGGTTCCAACCTTATAGGTAAGAGTGCCCGTGACGTTTGGATGCGCAAAGTCTATGGCGTAGCCATGGTAGCGCTTCATAGAGATGGTGAGACCTTGCGTGAGGGTGACGGTATACGCGAATTGTCACTGCAAGCAGGTGATACTCTGGTTGTACATACCTCCTGGGATGCGTTGGCACGATTGGAGAAAGACCGAAACTTCGTGGTGGTGACTACTGAGTACCCTCACGAGGAACTGCGTCCACACAAGATCGGCTATGCACTGTTTTTTTTCGCCATCGCTCTGGGGCTGGTTTTGTTTACCGATCTGCGTTTGTCAGTGGCGTTACTCACCGGGGCCATGGGTATGGTGCTCTCCGGCGTGATTAGTATCGAAGAGGCCTACGAGGCGGTGAGTTGGAAGACGGTATTCCTGTTGGCCTCGCTGATTCCCTTGGGCTTGGCTGTCGAGACCACCGGCACCGCCAAATGGATTGCCGACCAAGTTCTTATGGTGGTGGGGCACATGCCGATCTGGGTGATTCAAACTGCGGTGGCAGTGTTGGCGACTTTCTTCACCCTGGTGATGTCCAACGTAGGTGCCACCGTGTTACTGGTGCCGCTGGCTGTGAACATCGCCATTGGCGCAGGCGCCGACCCCGCAGTGTTTGCCTTGACCGTGGCCATCGCGACTTCCAACTCGTTTCTTATTCCCACCCACCAGGTTAATGCTTTGATCATGGGTCCTGGCGGTTACCGGGTTCCTGATTTCATACGTGCCGGTGGTGTGATGACTGTGTTGTTTCTGGTGGTCATGATGCTGATGATGAATCTGATTTTTTGAATAGAAACTATGTGGGGATGAGTGGTTGAAAAATTTACGTTTACAACTGATAGCTGTTTTTTCAACACTGGGATGTTTGTTTCCTGTTGTTGCGCTGGCAAATAATGGGGCACATGCAAGCCTGGATTTGACTCAGCATACGGTGGGCTACATCGCCATCGCTTTGTTCGTGTTGGCCTATGTGCTGGTGATGGCCGAGGAGTTCACTCATCTGCGCAAGTCCAAGCCGGTGATTCTTGCAGCCGGTGTTATCTGGGCCATGATCGGTTATATCTACTCCTCTAACGGGATGTCTGAATTGGCCGAGGCGGCCGTCCGCCACAACTTTCTGGAATACTCCGAGTTGATGCTGTTTTTGCTGGTGGCGATGACCTATATCAGCGCTATGGAAGAGCGGCGAATATTCGATGCCCTGCGCGTCTGGCTGGTGCGTAAGGGTTTCAGTCTACGCAAGCTTTTTTGGCTGACTGGATTTCTCGCATTTTTCATTTCTCCTGTAGCTGACAATCTGACTACAGCGCTTCTGATGTGCGCGGTGGTCATGGCTGTGGGCGGGGACAATGTACGTTTCGTCGGTCTCGCCAGCATCAATATCGTGGTGGGCGCCAACGCCGGCGGGGCTTTCAGCCCCTTTGGTGACATCACTACCCTGATGGTATGGCAAAAGGGTGTGGTGGATTTCTGGACTTTTTTTGCCTTGTTTATCCCATCGTTACTCAACTTCGTTATCCCCGCGTCAGTGATGCACTTCGCCGTACCCAAGGGGCAACCGAAAGCCATTGATGAACGTGTTGTGATGAAGCATGGCGCTCGCCGCATCATGGTGCTGTTTCTTTTCACCATTGCCACAGCAGTGGGTTTTCATAACTTCCTCGGTTTACCACCGGTAATCGGGATGCTGACCGGACTTGCCTATCTGCAGTTCTTTGGTTTCTTCCTCAAAAAATCCGAACTTGCTGGTCGTGATGAAACGGACGGTCGTATGGGTGATGTAGTGCCATTCGACGTTTTCAATAGGGTGGCGCGGGCCGAGTGGGACACGTTGTTGTTTTTCTACGGTGTCGTGCTGTCTGTCGGTGGCCTGGGGTTTATCGGTTATCTCGGTCTTGCCTCGGAACTGATGTATGGTCAATGGAGCGCAACAACGGCCAACGTTGTAGTCGGGTTAATGTCTGCTATCGTCGACAATATCCCAGTGATGTTCGCTGTCCTTACCATGAACCCGGACATGCCGACCGGCCAATGGTTATTGGTCACACTTACAGCGGGGGTCGGCGGCAGCCTGCTTTCCATCGGCTCTGCAGCCGGTGTTGCCCTCATGGGACAGGCCCGGGGAAAATATACCTTTTTTACTCACCTCAAATGGAGCCCAGTCATCGCACTTGGGTACATCGCCAGTATCTATGGCCATTTGTGGATCAATAAAGCCTATTTCTAACGGCCCAGGTTACAGGGGAGAAGTGCGGTGCCTCCCAGGGTAGCATTGGCCGGGTATGCAAA
>DRJZ01000046.1 GCA_011052015.1 Acidiferrobacteraceae bacterium
TGAAGACCGACTTGCGCATGTGTCAAGGTCGCCAAGCTAATAGCATGTTAATTTTTATAAAGAAAATTCTTGGCGTCTTGGCGGTTCAAGTTCAATTGATCAGAATTTCCTTAGGTTGGATTCTTGTTTTCGAGCATATAATCCAGCCATAGGCCGGTGAGAATTTCCGACAGGCGATTCTGGGATTGGCGGGCGGCCAAGTTGTCGAGGTCAATGGCGAACAGGGGTTGGTCCTGTTGGGCGCAGGAGAACACCGCTTGGGTTCGTTCGCCGCTGTGCGATCGATCTGCCACTGTAAGGCCTCTTTACTTACCTGTTAACGGGACAGCAGTAATCGGATAAAATAGATAAAATTCGACTCATTTTCTTAAAGGAATGAAAAGAAATGAAAAACCATTATTCTATAATAGATAATCTTTCAAACCTGGATATCCAGGAAATTAAAGGCCAAGCCTCCAAACGGAGGTTAAAAAAGGGAGGCACAGTTTTTTCGGAAGGTGATCGTGTGGATGCTTTCTATATTATTGAATCGGGTCAGGTATCGATTGTTATTGATAAATGTGGAAAAAAGGAAGAGATATCCATTTTAGGGGCGGGAGACTACTTTGGTGAAATGGCGATCTTTAGCCAGCATAAGAGAACGGCTTCAGCCATTGCCGCTGAGGACGCTGTTTTACTGAGCATTGAGAAAAATGCTTTTCTGGAATTTCTATCCTCACACCCAAAGATTTCCAGCAAAATTCATCAACTCCTCGCGCAAAGAAACGAAGAGTTGATCCTGAAGGAAAATATTCTCAATACAGTAGGTATTCAGGGTAATAACCTGCATGTCAGCATCAAAGGTGACCCCTCACTCAGGGAGACGACGTTTACAAGAGAACGCTATACGAGCGTGATCGATAAATTTTTGCCACAATTGGTTCAGAGTCTAGAGGAATTGTTAATCAATCGATGTGTTTATAGGATATTTGTCGGTTTAAATAACGGTGAGGTGAGAACCAGTTCTGTGTTCGATCCATTTTGCGAGGAGATCCATACCGCAGATAAACTGGTCGATGATGGATATCTAGACCGACATTTCCCAAAAATGGCCTATCTTGAGAAAGAGAAATTAATAAAAGGTGTGTATGGGTTCATTTCGGATGATCCTCATTTTAATCAACTCCCGGATTATTGGAAGAATATTTTCAAACGAGTCTACGATCATTGGCAGCCGGTTACGAAGGAGGAGCTCATCAGTGTTCTTCGCAAGTTACAGGATCTCAGGGATATTCAGGACTTCTATCTGCGTAATTTCGGTGTTAGCATGATTCAGGACGCGATACGCATGCAATTTAATTGTGATGGCACCCATATCGTCAGCGCAAAAGACTATAAGCGTTTTTTGGCAGAGAATGTCGAAGGAACCTCGAGTTAAACCAGAGGTTCTCTGAATCTAATGAAGCTGTAGATGCCAAGGAAAAGCAATGAGCCCATTGGTAGGGGCCGCTACCCCGAAGTAGCATCGTTCCCAGGTGGGCAGTGCTTCTCTCGGTCTTTAGTTGAGCTTGTTTTTTTTGAGTATATGGTCGAGCCATAGACTGGTGAGTATCTCCGCCAGGCGATTCTGGGATTGGCGTGCGACCAGGTTATCCAGGTCAATGGTAAACAGGGGTTGGTCCTGTTGGGCGCAGGAAAACACTGCTTGGGTTCTTTTGCCGCTGTGTGGGTCAATCTGCCACTGTAAACATTGCCCACAGACGCCCTTGAGCATACATTGCATGGGGCTGCCCACAGTGCCGGTGACGTGGATGTCGTTCTGAAAATAACCTTTAAGTTCCTTTTTCAAGGCAGACTGCAGGCCCTTCAAAAGCCCGGTAGACCCCATGATATAGATTTCATTTATATCTTTTAGGGTGATAGCCTCCCTGTCATCTTTGGCTTTGATATCACCCTCGCCGTATTGTTTTAGCAATTCGATGATGTTGGCATTTTGTACGCTGATATCCTGGTCGCGGTGGGTGTCGATGAGTCGATCACTGGCGGTGGCCCAGAGAATTTGATCTGAACCTGCTTCCAATTCATCCTGGTAGTAGACCTCGTCCTTGTGGGCGAAGGCATTGATCATCAATACCCTGTTACCGGCGGCACGTAGGGCTGGACCCAGATGCAGCATCACCGCCGCCCCCCATTTGCCCGTGATTACCAGTACATTTTTACCCTGGCCCAGGTCCAGCGATGCACCGGTGGGTCCCATGAGCACCAGGGGATCACCTACTTGCAGGCGTTCCGCCAAGCGGTGGTTGGGACCCATGCGCAGCAGCATCAAACGTACTGTATCACCATCGATTCCGGCACCACTTACCGTCTGCAAAGGAATTTGTAGACGGGTACCATCGACCATCGGGCTTAGGGATTCATAGGTCTGTAATCTGAAAAATTGTCCGGCCTTAAAGTTACGCGCCACCCTCGGCGCACGAATGTGAATTTCGACGATGGCGGGATGATCCGTACGTATCGCTGTGACCCGGGGGGTAAGCTGGTCGCTGATCCGGTCACGAAAGCCCCTGTATTCCTGGATGTCACCGGTCCCGGTCTGGATCTGTTCCATGATGGCGGGATAGGTGCGTTGGGCTGAGGCGATGGCCTTGACCACACTGCCATGAAACACCGGGTGGGTATCGCCTATAAAGCTTACCCAGTGGTTATTTTTTTGATAAGAGGTGAACGGGCCAAAATTTTCTGATTTACAGTGCTTGGCAACTGCCACCTCTGTGGGGCTGCCGTGGAGGTTGATGTGCGGTGTAAAATGGTTTTCCTTGGTGCGAAATGTGCCGGGATACTCGCGTTCATATATGGTGTTGGGGAAGGCCCCAGCGGCCACGAAAATAGAGCGTGCCGGCAAGCTGATGGTATCACCACTGGCCCGCCATTGACCGTCTTGTTTGACCCGCTTGTCCAGGACGAGGCTCAAAACATGATCATACTCATCCAGTTCGGCGCCCAGGGGGTCGACGCCCTCTACGTAATAGATGCCTTCGCGCATGGCCTGGATCACCTCTTCATGATTACGCAGGTAGGCCGGTGACTCGTTGAGTTCACGACGGTAGGTCAGGGTCACGCCACCCCATTGTCTCAGTAGGGGGATGAAGTCAGGGTCTTCGTTGAGATCGCTGGCCCGTAGGCGCTCCGCCTTGACGGCGCGACCGTGCTCGAGCAGTTCATTTAAGATTCCGCGATTTTCTTCGTCCAGCTTGCTAAAAATATGATCTTCACCGTGGGCGTGACACAGTTGCTCAAATCGATACAGGGTCTTTTCGACCTGTTTGATGTAGTAGGCCTGTACCTCGGTAGCAGTATCAATGGCGGTCAACCCACCACCGATGACCACCGCAGGCATTCGGACCTGTAGATTGGCCAGACTCGATGACTTGGCGGCGCCGGTGAGTTGTAGCGCCATCAAAAAATCATTGGCCTGACGCATCCCTCGGGCCAAGCTATTTTTCATAGGGATGACTCGGGGCAGACCGGCACCGTTGGCGATACAGACGTGATCAAAGCCCAATTCGCTGGCATCTTCCAGGGTAAGGGTGCCACCAAGGCGCACGCCGCCGAATATCTGAAACAACGGTCGGCGCGCCAGGGTGAGATAGATCAGCCGCAGAAAGTTTTTATCCCAACGGACGGTGATGCCGTATTCGGCCACTCCCCCAAAGCCTGTGAGGATGCGGGTGTCGAGGGATTCTTCCAACTCGGCGTAGTCGCGTATGGGCTGTATGAGCAGCCTTTCGGGTAGGGGTTCGATCTTGAGTCCATCAATACCCACTACCGCGCAACCTTCCATGGTGAGATAGTGGGCCAGGGTAAAGCCTGCGGGTCCCTGGCCGCTGATGAGCACCTTGCGCCCATTGTAGGGCTTCATGACATACTGGGTTTGGCGCAGGGGGTTCCAGCGGGTGAGCAGGTGATAGATCTCCACCCCCCAGGGCAATGCCAATACGTCGGTGAGCACCCGAGTCTCGATTTGGGGGATATCGACCGGGTCCTGTTTCTGATAGATGCACCCTTTCATGCAGTCGTTACAGATACGGTGGCCGGTGGCCGGGAGCATGGGGTTGTCCACCATGCTCATGGCCAGGGCAGCGACACCCAATCCATCTCGTTTGAGGCTGTGCATCTCGGATATCTTTTCTTCCAGGGGGCAACCGGTGAGGGTGACCCCCAGCGGATTGGTTTTCAGACCGCGTTCCGGTTCACCCTTTTTTTCGGGAAATCCTTTGGAACAAAAATCGCCCTCATGGTCGTGGCAGTAAATACAATAATTGATTTCACCCTGCACTTCTCGCGCTGACATGCGTGAATCGGTTAGCGAAAAACCATCACGGCGGCGTAGTGTTTTAGGCTTACACTGCAAGCGACCCTTCATTTGTCCCGGTGCGGGTTCCAGGGTGACCAGGGCCTGGTAGTCCACCAACTCTGGCAGCTTAAAGCTGGTCCATCCTTTAACGAGTGCTTTGCCGTGTGCCTCTTTACGGCACAGGACACACCACTGTACGAGTTTATCTATGGCATCGGCGTGGGTGCCGGGGTCATCTAATAGCTTTAACCCATATTCAGCGATGGCCCGCTCGCGATCAGTGGCGTCGATTCCATTTTGTTGTAGTTGTTCGCTTAGCCATGGATCCAGGACATTGACAGGGGTGTTCAGTTCGCCCCGATAACGGCGGGCGCGGCGCTGCACATATTGTTTCTTGAAGGCCAGGATGCGATTGTCGGCCAGGGTGCTCTCTCGCAACTCTTTGCATTGGGTTTCAATCCCAAACACCTGGGCGATAAATTTTTCCAGTGGCGCTGCGACAGCGAGCAACAGCGCACTGTTGTCCAACGCCGACAACGGGGCGCCACCACGGTAGTCTATCAGCTGTTGGTGCAAGGCTTGATCACTCGCACGCAGAAAGTCGAGGAACTGGGCATCCAAATGCCCCAGCCCTGGGGCCTGTTGCAGACTGTGAAATAGCGTCTCCCCGAATATGGGAGTGGGATGATCTGTCATGGGGTGTCGTTTTCCTGTCCTGGTCCGGCGGTTGCACAGCGGACCTCGGCCGGGGCATAGAGTCTAGTAGTTTCCTGGGGTATTTTCGACCCCCCCATGGCCCTAAAAGCTGTAGGTGATTCTATAGGGCACTTCTATTAATTGATAATTCCTTCTCCCGAAGGGAGAGGGGATTAATAGAAGTGCCCTATAGAGAATACCCTGGAAAATTTTGTCTTATTCGAGGGTACTCCTAAAGTTTTAACTGATTTGGCCGATAAATATGCTGAGGCGCGGGGATGCGTGCCCATCATATCGGCAAAATTCCGGCTATCAACTTGCTTATGACAAACGGTATTTATAGTGGTGTAACCAAGACGCAGCAGCCGTTGGCCAATAGCGCCAATGGGGCCGTTAGATCCGCTCAGGAAGTGGCTAATGGCTCGCCCTTTCGGGTCAACCCCGCCCAGACCGATAGCAGTGTCCGTAATCAGGCGGGACAAGAGGGTGTAGCAACATCGTCCATCAATGATCTGGCATTGGGCGAACGATCGGTCGATGCCGGTGCCCGGTTTTTAATCCAATCTCTGAATCTGGCCCAACAAGCCGCCCAGGAGCTTGACGGCGACGGTGTTACTGAGGGCGATGGCGCCGCCGAGCCAACCCCGCAACCAGAAGTTGTTTCTCACCCGGGTATACAAGCCTATCAAGATACCGCAGAATTGTTTTAGGGCACTTCTATTAATACCTCCTTCCTTCGGGAGCACCCCTAGGGCATAAAAGGGTTGGGGTGAAGGGAGCAAACAAAGCTAAGGAAATTCTGATCAATTGAACTTGAACTGCCAAGATGCCAAGAATTTTCTGGCTCTTCGGAAAAATTTGTGGGGACCGAAGCCTAGCCCCCTCTCCCTCCGGGAGAGGGGGCTTTTCGTTACAGGCTCGTCCATGATGCAAGCTCCGCCTAATTTTGCAAGGTCTGTTCAAAGCCTTGTAAAGTGGTGTATGGAAAGTATTTCCGTGCTTTTCTTCAAAAACCAATATAGCATCGGTAAGGTACGGATATATAAGTCCCGTCATTGCCCACAAATTTTTCCGAAGAGCCCAATCTTTGGTTCCCACGCTCCCGCGTGGGAACCAGGTGATATGCACAAACCAACAGCTTTGTATCTTGTATCTATGAGGGAACCGACCGGGGTAGACGTTTCGGGTCGATGGCCACGTAGGTCAGCACTGCTTCAGTCACCCGCACGCACTCGGTAAAGACGCTGCCACTACGCCAGCCCCGCTCTGCATAAACTTTGACATCCACGGTAAGAGAGGTATTGCCCACTTTGACCACCTCGGCATAGAAGCTCACCCAGTCACCGACATAGACAGGTTTTTTAAAATCGAAAGCATTGACGGCTACGGTGACGACGCGCCCCTGGGCGCGCCGGGACGCCACCACGCTGCCAGCCAGGTCCACTTGGGACATGATCCACCCACCAAAGATGTCGCCGGCGGTGTTGGTGTCACGGGGTAGGGGCACCACCCGCAGGGTGGGCTCACGATCAGTGGGCAGGGCATCGGGATTCATGTCAGTGCAATCCTGGCCCTATTCCCCTGTCATGACCGCAACCGTATCGGTGCTGGCCAACCCATTGAGCAGTTCCTCCAGAGGAAAGGGGTGGCGTATCCCATAACCCTGAACGTAGTCAACGCCAATGACCCGAAGCCGACTCAAGATGTCATCGTTTTCAACGAATTCTGCAATAGTACGCATGCCCATGACATGGCCAATGTCATTAATTGATTTAACCATGGCCAGATCTATGGGGTCTGTAGCGATGTCTTTGATGAACGAACCGTCGATCTTTAGATAGTCTACCGGTAGAGTTTTCAGGTAACCAAAAGACGACAGACCGCTACCAAAGTCATCCAGCGAGAATTCACATCCCAGGTGTTTAAATTTATTGACGAACCGCATGGCTGCGGTGAGGTCGGCAATGGCAGCGGTCTCGGTAATTTCGAAACATATTTTATGTGGAGGAATATTAAGTTCTTCAAACAGGTCGCTTACGGCTGACATAAAATGGTCATCACTTAAAGAGGTGCCAGACAGGTTGACGGAGAAGCGTGGTAGTTCAATATCATTTTGTTGTGCTTCCGCAAGTTTAGAAAACAACTCGGTTATGACCCAGCGGTCGATGGATGGCATCAGGTTATAGCGTTCTGCTGCAGGGATGAAGGCGCCGGGCGGAATGGTAGCGCCATTTTTATCTACCATGCGCACCAGGATTTCGTAGTGAGTGGCGCCGCCTAATTGTTCATCGCTGGCTACAATGGGCTGGCAGAAGAGGACGAAACGTTGATCTTCAAGCGCCCGGTTGATTCGGCTCACCCAACGCATTTCTCCATGACGTTGCTCCACCTCGGCATCATCGGCCTGATAGACATGAATTCGGTTACGGCCTTTATCTTTGGCCATATAACAGGCGGTATCGGCGGTGCTAAAGACGTCTTTTATGCTGGCGGTGTCGCCATCAATGGCCACTACCCCGGTGCTCACCCCGATCGAGAATACGTTGCCCTGCCAACTAAACCGAAAGTCCTGAATAGCGGAGCGAATTGTATCGGCGATGTGCACCGCATGTTCAATGGGGCAGTATTCCAATAGCAGTCCGAATTCATCTCCACCCAGCCGAGCCAGTGTATCGCCCTGGCGAATCTTGGCGCTGAGCAGGAGACTGATTTGCTTTAGCATTTCATCGCCGGCCACATGTCCACAGGTATCGTTGACCACCTTAAATTGATCCAGGTCCATATACAGCATGGCGTGATGTGCCCCATAGTGGTCGGCATCATTAATGGTGCGTTGGGTGCGGGATTCAAACTCACGCCGGTTGAGCAGACCGGTCAGTGGGTCATGACGGGCGTGATAGGAGAATCGTTCCTTCTCTTCAAACAGGGCCTTGGCGGTTTGCATGTGGTTCTGCATTTCCTGTTTCAGATCCGATTGATACTGGCGAATGGACGAGCGCATGGAAGAGAAACTTTTTACAAGCTTGCCCACTTCATCGCTACCCATGCTTGGTAATGTCGTTGTAAAGTCACCATCGGCTATTCGGTCTGAGGCGGCGGCAAGTTGTTGCACGGGTCGGCGGACGATAAATTCCAGCAGGGCGGCGGCTGCAAGCACAAAGATTACGAGTAGTCCTAGTAGGGTAAAAACAAATCTGTGCGCAAAGATATGGATGGTGTCGATATCATTGGATAGGTCAACCACCAGGCTCAGGTGGCCAAGGTTGTGATTAAGAAAGGTGATCTTTTGTTCCAGTGTGATGGTGGTGTCCGGGTGTTTGGCTGTGGACGGTTCACGGAGAGGATAGAGCAGTTCTTGATTTTTATTGAGCAGTATGATGGAGACCCAGCCCTCATTTTTTTTCAACAGCGTGTCCAGGCTGTCATAAATTGTCGCCAACTGGTTTTCCAATAACAGGGGTATTAGCCCCTCGGCGACGCTACTCAAGTGGGCGGTCAGGTGCTCCCGGTCTTCCTGCTGGACGTATTTAATATAATTTGGAAGGGCATAAAAATAGGCGTAGGCACCAAGAACCAAGCTGGCAAAAATCAAAGGGACAAATAGCTTGGTGCGTAGATTCATTGTTTTATGTAGTACGACTCAAGCTTCCAGTCTTTGATCGCATGATAGTCGGACAGTTTGGCCTCAACCAACTCTTTCATGGGTATGGCATCCAGCAGGCGCTGCCCCTGGGGGGTGCTGGCCATCTTCTGCAATGCCTGTTTGACCTTACGGCGATGGGCCTCCGGTACTCTGGGATGAACGGAAAAGGGGTGTGGTGTCAGCCCCCGAGTGGTGTGGATAATGCGTAGCTGACTCCTGATGGAGGCTTTTTGTGCCTGTAAGGTGCTCAGCACCCCGCAGCCTGCGAGGCTAATCCCCCTGGCGACATGTAGATAGACCGAGCTATGGGTCTGGACATAGCGAGGGACAAAAGAGACTTTGCGCCTAGCAAAGTCAGCCCGGGGCAGAATTGATGCGCCGAGGGCATTGGGGGATGGAAAGTCAATCCGAGCGCCTTGTAACTCCTCTATGGACTGAATGGGGCTATCACGGCGTACTACTACAATACCCTTCAATTGCCGACTGCCATCGCGAACCAGGGGGATATAACCCTGACTCTGTCTGGCCTTGATGACGTGGAGAGGGTTCATGTAGGCAAAATCAAACTTCCCGTCCATAAAGCTTTGTTCGAAGGCGGGTATTTTGGCGGTGCCAATGAATTCGAAACTCAGGCCCGTTTGCCTTTCCAGTTCATCTAATATTGGACGCCAGATGCGAAATAGCCGCCGTTGTTCAAATTGGGGTATCGCGGCGAAACTATAGGGTTTTCCACTCTGGCCGGTGTGATGACCTGCGTAAGCAATAGACGACGGCGCCCCAATCAACGTTGAAATCACGCTGATAACGGTGGTCAGTCGTTTCCAATGCGGTCTGGGCAGGGTAGTCGGGGTCACAAATGCGAAATCTCTCCACAGGATCGTGAACAATCGAAAGTGCCTACTTATTATCAGGTTAAAGATTAGGGTACTGGGCCGAGTATTACAAGGGCGGGGGCTTGAATGAATCAGGTCTTCTTGGTTAGAAATAATAGGCCAGTTCCACCTGCATATAGTCATCGTCACGAATGCTGAACAAGGGGTCATTGGCAGGGATAGCAACGAAGGCGCGGCCTTCCAATGTCAATTTAAAGCGTTTTCCGATGCGGCGGCTGGCCTCAATATTGTAGAACCGTGCCCGGCTTTGACGGTCCACGATGACGCCGATCAAGGCCTCCGTGCTTTGGGCATCGTTCCAGGTTAGGCGCAGTCCCAGCATCAGGTCATCCTGGAATGGGGTAGGGGCGGTGCTGCCACGACTATCGTAGTGATATTCAGCAACCAGGCCCAGATCCTTTGGAGAATGGGCCAGGCCATAAAAAGTGTACTCAAATCCACCGACAGCGGCCTGGAAGCGTTTTTCCTGTCCACTGCGACTGATCGCCTCCAATTTCCAGAGCCAATTGCCCTTGGTGGCTTGAATGTCGAGCCCGGTCTGGTCGATGACCTCATAAAGAGGGATGAGTACGGGCTCACCACGGGCGTTACGACCCGGGATGAGGCGTGGTTCGCGGCTGGTGCCGGTGAAGTGGTAGAGACCCAAGTCCCAATCACCCAGGGTATGGGACCAACGGACAGCCACATCGACACGCTTTTTCCCTCGAGATGAGGCATAACGCGATTGGCTGCTGTCGATGGGGAGGGGAGTGCGCAATCGTCCCCCAATCCCAGGGAAGGTTCTTTCCCGGAAACCCGGTAATACAAACAGGTCCACGGTCCCCCAGTTGCGAATCAAGGCCAGGTTGATCATGGCCTGGCCCAGTTTGTCCTCCTGATCCAGGTTTTCCACCAAATCGGTTTGATTGATAATGTCTACCAGGTGCTGGGATTCCGCTACACCCCAGAATACCTTGCGCATCCCTATCCGCAGTTCCCATGTATTGCTGGCCTTTACCCAGGTGAATTCACGCAGATCGAAGTGACTGCGTTGTGAATCGTTTTCGTCTATGCGTAGAAAAGGTGTAACAGTAAGACTTTGGCGGCCTTTGTCCCATTCTTGATAGTACTCGGTCTGCATGGAGATGGAGAGGTTGTTGCCATGCTGGCGGGGGTCCACGGGATTGCGAGGGAAGTAGCGATACTCACTTGTCACATTACCGGACCACTTGGCGGCCTGTACTGGTAACACCGAGATCAATGTCAGCACCACAGCTAGAAGTTGTTTATAGGGCGTTTCTATTAACCCCCTCTCCCTCCGGGCGAGGGTGAGGGAATAAAACAAAGATAAGTTATTAATGAGCACTTCTATTAATCCCCTCTCCCTCTGGGAGTACCCCTAGGGCATAAAAGGGCTAGGGTGAGGGGAGCAAATAAAGCTAAGACACTGATTTTATTATCCCCTCATCCCAACCTTCTCCCGGAGGGAGAAGGGGCTATCAATTAATAGAAGTGCCCTAATTTTAATATCCCCTCGGCAACTGCATCCTGCGTTGCTCTCGACGATAGCTCCTGCATTGCTCTACCTTCGCCCGTCCTTGGGCTCGTACCTCCTGCGTCCATGTAATCGTCATCCTAGTCTTCTCCCGGAGGGACCTCGGTGCCCCTTGTATGTTTACATCCTGTAGGAGCGGCATCTTGCCGCGAGGGGATTATCAATTAATAGAAGGGCCCATAACAAGGATAATCTCTGCGCATTTTGCGTTTTTAGCCGTGCATGGTTTTCGCCTTTAACGTATACGCTTGAGGCTATTTTTATCAAAGTCCCGATCTGTCAGGCCGGTCTTGAATTTATAGTTGGACCAGGTCAACGTGGTACCCTTGCCATTTTGATGGTTGACCATTTCCATGTGCCCCGGCCGCCAGTAGCGATTGAGATACTGTTTATAGTCATGGAAGGTAAGGGTCTTGAGCCGGGCATTTTTCCGGTCGTAGAATTCGACCTTGACCGGTTGCCACATTTCTTTATCCATCCAAACGATTTGACGGGTGTATCCGGAGTTCTTATAGGTGGGATAGCGCTCGATCACCAGGGTGTCGCGATTTCCGATTTTTTCATCCCGCAGGTATTTATAGGTATAACGTGCGACTTCCTGGGAGGTGATATCTTCATAGGCAAATTCACTGCCCATGAAGGGCCCGGATTTGTTGGCCGATGCGATCCGTTTTACCCGTTTTAAGGCGGGTAGATACAGCCACTGATCATCGGCTGTGGTGGCGTGGGTAAAACTGAGAAAGGCGGTGCCCTTTATATCGGCGGGCGTATCAAAAATACTGAGACCTTTGTCACCATCGCCTTGAACCTCCAGGGTGCGTGAGCGTATCTCCCGGATACTTGTCTGGCCCTGTTTGTTGCGCAGTTCCATTTTCATGTTGGCGGTTTGACTGATCCAGCCGGTATCGCGTCGATCGGCCTCCCTGGCGATGGTCAGGCCCTTTTCTTCCGGTGTTTCTGCATTGGCGTTATGCAGAGGCAGGATCAGTAGCAGTAGCCATAGCGACCGCTTGTGCATATTATTTCTCCTCAAGTTTTATGAGTAGGGGGGGTAATAACAGAAAGTCTGCGCTCAGCGCAAAGGCGATGATTATTGCGGTCAACAATCCCATGCCGGCGTTGAGTTCAAAGCTGGATAGGGCCAATACCAAGAATCCTGCCACCAGAACGATGGAGGTTACCACCAACGCCCGGCCGACCACGGTAAAGGCGTAGACTACTGCCTGTTGCGGTGAATAGTTTTTCTCTCGGCGTGCGCGTAAATATTTACTCAGGAAATGGACTGTATCATCCACCACAATACCCAGGGTCATACCTGTCACCACCGACAAGGCCAGGCCGATCTCACCCACGAAGATAGCCCAGACGCCAAAACCCATGGCCGCAGGGACCAGATTGGGGATCATGCTGACCAAGCCCATCTTTATTGAGCGCAAGGCAAAGATGAGTAGTAGTGAGATCATGACCAATGCAACTGAACTGCCAAAGAGCATGGTAATGATATTTCGCTTACCGATATGGGCGAACATCAGAGTAGCACCGCTGCCTTCCGCTTGTTTGATGTGTGTGGTATTCGCGGCGATCCAGTCTTTGGCGCGTTTTTCGAGCCGCAACAATTGTGCCGTGGACAATGTGATTAAACTGATCACCATGCGGGTGGAAGACTTATCCACGTTGATTTGATTGTTGAGGTCGAGTCCGTAGGGCAAAGACATCTCATATAATAAAAGATATTGCGCTGATAGGTTACGCTCATCAGGCAGGCGATAGTAGGAGGCGTCATCATTGTGCATATTTTTATTGAGACGCTTCATGGTGTCGGTGAGGGTGGAGACATGCACGGTCTCGGGTTGATTGCGATACCACTGGGCAAGGGCCTCCACGTCCTTTAAAAAAGCCGGTTCACTGATTCCACCAGATTGTCCTGATTCCAGGGAGTATTCGATCTGATACATACCGGTGAGATTATCAACGATAAAGTCGGTGTCGGTACGAAAGGTGATGGACTCATCGAAATAGTATAAGAACACATCATTGAGTTCGTTGCGGGGCACCTGAGACACCAGTAGGGCAACCACTATACTCATACCCCACAGTAATGGTCTGCGGCGCCTGACCACAAATTCGCCCAAGCGGGCCATGCCGACTTTCTCATTCGATTTTTGTTGGCGTTCTCGCAGGGGCAGTAAAGACAAGAGTGCCGGCAGAAAGGTGACAGAGAGCAAGAAGGAACTGGCCACACCCATGGCAACCAGGTTGCCCAGATGGCGAAACGGTGGCACTTCGGCGAAGTTCATACTCAAAAACCCCAGGGCCGTGGTCAGGCTGGCGAGAAATACCGGTTGTAGATTGACCCTGAGACTTTCTGCCAGGGCATCGGTCTTGGTCATGCCGTGACGCGCGTTATATAAAAAATTGACGAGTATGTGCACCGAATTGGCGATGGCCACAGTGAGTATTACCGTGGGTGCAGTGGCAGAGGGTGGTGTGAGTGGAATACGAAAATATCCTCCCAAACCCATGGCGATCAATATAGAGAATGCGATAACAAACAAAGTAGCGGCAGTGCCACCAAACCCTCGTAACAGCAGGCCGAGGATAACCAGCATCAAAATAAAACTAATGGGAACCAGATAACCGATGTCCTTTTTCGATGCCTCGGAAAAGGCATTGTTCATCATCACCATGCCGGTGAGGTATACCTTGATGTGGGGGTAGTTGGCCTGTAATTTTTTTGCAAGATTGCGGGCGAAGGCCACCACCTCGGGGGTTTCGGTGGCGGGGTTCAGCCCTGGCATCTGGATGGTCACATTGACTGCGGTGACATGTGCTGCCTCGGAAATGAGGCGTTGGGCCAATAAGGGCTCGGCTAGGGCAATAGATTTTGCCCGTGCAATCTCGGCGTGACTAAGCCCTTCGGCGTCCGTGATGAGGTCACCCACGATCAGCTCATCGTTGGCTGCCTGGGTGTGTTGAAAATTTGTGATGGAATCCACGCGGGTGGAGTAGGGAACCTGCCAGGCCTGCCGGGTTAGCCATTCCACCGCCGCCAGGGTCTTGGGGGTGAAGACCTTGCCGTCCTTTGGGGCCAAGGCGAACATGATATTGTCGTTCTTGGTATAGGTATTCTCCAGGGCCTCGAAGGCAAGGAGTTGTGGATTGTCCTCACTGAAGAACACACGATAATTGGTGGTGAAGCTGAGATATCTGCCACCGCTGGCGGCAAGGAACACCAGGACCAGGGTGGTGGCGATAATCCACCAACGATGTTTAATGACCCAGAAACCAAATTCCTTTTCAAATTCCTGCATGACTCAAGCTCCAGTGATTGTAGGCACTTCTATTAATTAATCCCTTCTACCCCACGAGGGGGCACCGAGGTCCCTCCGGGAGAAGGCTAGGATGAGGGGATATTAAAATCAACAACTTTATCCTTAAGGAACCTCTGATTAATTTCAGCCCGGTCATTCCCGCGAAAGCGGGAATCCAGTAATATATTGTTTTACTACTCTGAATTCCGGTTCTCCGCTTCGCTGCGGCCGAATTAATCAGAGCTTCCTTAGTTTTATTCCCTTACCTTCGCCAGCCCCCGTATGAGCAACTTCACCACTGATTTAACGCGCAGTTCAAATTCACCCAAGGAGTAGAGTGGCATAAACAGGGGTATGCCAAATAAGGCGATGGCACTGTATATGGCATGGGCCGTGTCTTCTGCGTCCGCCACATCGAATTCTCCGCTGTCGTTGCCTTGAACCAGGATCTCCGCGATGAGTTCGCGAATGGCCATGTTTTTGTCGTGTACGAGTTGCTGGTGTTCCTTGGCGATGATCTGTACCAATTCGTCTATCTTAGGGTGCTCTGAGGCCTGTTCATGGGTATAGCGCAGCATGGCCAAGACAAAGGATACCAGTCGTTCACCGGCAGCCAGTCCGGGTTGCTGGGTGACATCGCGCAGCACATCGATTTGTTCTGACATGCAACGATTGGCACAAACCGCAGCGATGTCCTGTTTGTTCTCAAAGTAGCGGTACAGGTTGGCTGCCGACATGCCGACGTCTTCGGCGATCTCCGCCATGGTGGTCTTGGTGAAGCCGTAAGTGCGAAATCTCGCTTCAGCCGCCGCCACAATCTGGCAACGGGTGTCGCCAATACGGATGGCAGTGTTTTCCATGGGGCACACTCTACACCCTGAATAATTAATATTCAATTAAATATTTATTATTCAGCTTTGGATGCCCGGCTGAACCAGGACTTGCCATTTCTAAGAACCTGTATATAATCACAGCACCTGTTTATCTGTACAGTATGGAGACAGCATGAAGCCACTAACAGAACGCCAGGCCGAGATCCTGGAGATGATTCGAGAGTTTATAGAGGACTACGGCATGCCGCCCACTCGGGCAGAGATTGCCGATGCCCTGGGTTTTCGCTCCGCCAATGCTGCGGAGGAACATCTGCGCGCCCTGGCCCGTAAGGGCGCCATTGAGATGACCCCGGGCACCTCCCGAGGTATTCGTCTTACAGATGCAGAAAGCGGTTTGGCGGTGATCGGCCGGGTGGCAGCCGGCAGCCCGATTTTGGCGGAAGAACATGTGGAAGATCGTTATCAACTTGATCCCAACCTGTTTCATCCCCGCGCCGATTACTTATTGCGGGTCAGAGGCATGAGTATGCGCGATGTGGGGATTTTGAACGGTGACCTGTTGGCGGTGCATGCCACCAGCGAGGTCAGAAGCAAACAGATTGTCGTTGCCCGTTTGGGTAACGAAGTGACAGTAAAACGCTTTCGTCGCCGCGGCAACCGGGTGCAGCTTATCGCTGAAAATCCCGATTTCGAACCCATTGAAATAGATCTGCGAAATCAGTCCTTGGTGATCGAAGGGCTGGTCGTGGGTGTTCTGCGTAACGGTAGATTGCAATGAACCTGAACCATGTATCCCAACGCGCCGATGTTTGGCGTGGCGGGGCGCCGACTGCCCCGCAACCGAACAGCATTCCCAGCGGTTTCACCGCCCTGGACCCGCTTCTCCCCGAAGGGGGGTGGCCGCTGGGGGCGCTGACCGAAATCCTCACCATCCACGAGGGCGTAGGCGCTCTGCGTCTGGTGACACCGGCTTTGGCCCGGCTCAGTGATGGGGACCGCTGGTTGGCCTGGATTGCGCCACCTTATATACCCTATGCCCCTGCCCTGGAGGCGGCAGGGGTCGATCTGTCCCGGGTGATGTTGGTTCATGCCCAACAACAACATGATGTTCTCTGGGCGGCGGAACAGGCCTTACGCTCCGGCACCTCGGGAGCGGTAATGGCTTGGCTGCCAGAGAAGATTGACCCCAAGCGGTTGCGCCGATTGCAACTGGCGGCGGAGGCGGGAGGCTCATTGGGTTTGATTTTTCGTCCTCATGGCGCAGCCGACCAGGCCTCACCGGCGGCCCTGCGTTTACTAATAGAACCGGCCAGCGAACATACCGCCGTACACATCTTAAAGCGGCGTGGTGGCTGGCCCACTGGTCCTCTGGCCCTGCATCTGGACCATGCTGCACCTGCCTCTGGAGGTCTATCCCCGGAGCAGTTACGACAATAGACCCAACTTAAGGGCACTTCTATTAATCCCCTCTCCCTCCGGGAGAGGGCGAGGGTGAGGGAATAAAACAAGGATAAGTCATTGATTTTAATATCCCCTCATCCCCGGATCGAGTCCGGGGCAGGCTCTAACCTTCTCCCGGAGGGACCTCGGTACCCCCCTGTGGGGTGGAAGGGATTGCCAATTAATAGAAGTGCCCTTAATTGTATAAATCGCCCCGTGTGGATTTTTAGTATTGAACCGCCAAGACGCCAAGGACGTCAGAAAGATATGTTTTCTGTGCGTTAATGTCGCCCCGATGGTTTTTTGCAATGTTTGGGTTTATCAATATTTCTTTAGCGCTCTTGGCGGTTCAGACCACTCTTTCGATTAATACCCTGCCCGCTTGTGGCAGGGTTATTTATGTATGCCAACTATAATGGCATCGAAATTGCTGTACACCTGTAGATAGCCGCCTATGCTTAAAGGAGCTCCGTTGCCCTGTAGCGTGGCCATCCGTGTGCCAATAGTTTGACGGTTAGCACGTAAAATTGGCTTTCGCTCCGATCATTGATCAGGATGTTCATGATCCAGGATGGAGAGTGCGGAGAGACACCCCCTAGATAGAGGACTCGTCCATGGGACAAATCATCAACATGTTATTTTTGCTAGCGGCCTTGCCCATCACCGGTTACGCCCAAACCGCCTATATAGATGACTATATGCGGATTAATTTGCGTCCCCAGCCCGACCAGGCATCTCAACCCATAGGGGTGGTGGTGTCCGGAGACAAATTGGAAGTTCTGGAGAAGCAAGACGGTTATATAAAAGTACGCACCATGAATAATAAATTGGGTTGGGTGTTTGGCAAATATTTAAAGCTTGTACCGTCTGCCAAAGTGAGATTAGAAGAAGGTAAAAATAAACTGGCCCAGCTTGGTGAGGAATTAGCCAGGACAGAGGAGGCTTTGGGGCAGGCCACGAGCCTTCAAGTCGTGGCCATTGACTTAGGTTCTGCGGAGCCTGTGGAACCGAAAGGCAGTTTTCTTCTTCCACTAGCCTATTGGTTCGTTATCCTGATATTGAGTGGCGCCATTGGCTTTGGCGCCGGGGTGTTGTATTACCGGCATCAGATAGAGCGGCGCTTGGGAGGGCTTCATCTCGGCCCGATTCTTTAATCACTGAGGGTGTTAGTCTCCGTGGTTTGCCACGTAATTTGCACGATGCGCGTAAACATGATCACCGTTGTGCGAATAAATTCGCACCTGTTATTTGCGCCGGGGTGGTTTATTGGCGTAGTTTTTCTAGCATTTTTCGCACCCCGTCATAGTCCTTATCTTGACTGGGGGCAAAGCCAGTTATATCGCTGCCCATGGCGTTCAGGATGCCGGGATCTTTGAGATTAACGAGTGCTTCGGTCAGCTTCTTTTTATCCGCTGGTGACATGGAGGCTGCGGCACAGATAGGGAACTGGGGTATCGGGTCTGAAGTGGCCAGTATCTTAAGGCCCTTGTCTTGGTATTTCTGGGCAACCGAAAGCATCAGCCCCCCGGCTGCGAATTCCCTTTGCAGCACCGCAGTGGCCACATTATCGTGACTGCCCAGAAAACCGTAGTGGGTGAGATCTCCAAGGCCGACCCCGGCGCCCCGTAACATCGATTCGGGCATGGCCTTGCTGCCGGTGGATTTTTCGTCTCCAAACGCGAATTTGCGTCCTTTGATATCATCTAATTTGTTGATACCAGAATCAGATCTCGTGACGATAGCCGACTGGTAGGTGGGTTGCCCCTTTTGCAAGGGCACCACTAGCGGTTCGACACCAAATTGACGATGGGCATCGATATAGGTGCTGGGGGTCTGGTAGGAAATCAGGGCACGACCGGTCCCAATGTCGTTGACCGCATCGTTATAGTCATGTCCAAGGCGTATATAGAGATCAATGCCCATCAGTTCACTGATGTAATGGCACAAGGGGGCAAATTTCTTGTTCATGCTGATAGCCTGTTCCAGGGGAACGAGACCGAAATAGACCAGGTTAAAACGTTCCACCCGAGTCTCTGTGTCTTTTGCGTATTGAGTCAAATCGGCACTGGCATGATGGGCGACCTTGACGCTGGTTAAAGTCTCTTGGGATAGGGTGGCGACCCGTTCCACATTTTTGGCCATCATCTCTACAGTCGTCGCCTGCTGCTCAGTGGCAGCGGCAATCTGGTGAATCATATCATTTACTTTTTCAGTTTCTTGCGCCACTAATTGAAATGCTTGCATCGCCGTTTTGGATTGCTCCACATTGGAGCCCAGCTTATCTTCGGCCTGGTGCATGGCGCCACTGACTTCTTCGGTAAGTTGTTGATAGCGTACGATAGAGCTTGATATCTCCAAGGTAGAAGATTTGGTTTTCTCGGCTAGACTGCGCACCTCATCCGCTACCACCGCAAAGCCCCGGCCTTGTTCACCGGCACGGGCGGCCTCAATGGCTGCATTGAGGGCCAACAAGTTCGTTTGTTCTGCAATGCCGGTAATGACATCCACAACCTTGCCGATTTCATCCGAGGCCTGGCGTAGTCGACCCATAACATTCTGTACTTCGGCAAAAAGGCTTGAAACAGCATCGACTCCCTGGCTTACGGCCTGCATGTTTTCTGCACCTTGATTGCCAGCATCATTAATTCGAGAAGCGGTGTCCGAGGTTTGGCTGGCATGCCGGGCCACGCTCCGTATGGTGGCGGTCATCTGTTCTGCGGCGGTGGCCAAGGAAGTGGCTTCAGCAGCCTGGGTCTCGGCGTGTTCGATGATCCGTTGTGAAGACTCTGTGAGAAAACGACTGACCAGGACGATACCGTTAGATTGATTAGCAGTTTTCCCCATGAGTTGGTTGATACTGTGGCCGTAACGGTTGAGTGAGTTGACCAGGTGCAGGAGGGGGGAAAATTTGTAGTGGGCCGGGTCTAGCGTGAGATCCCTGCCTAGGGCGGCGTCCACGTTATCTGCGAGTGTATCCCCTTCACTTTGTCCTGAGGACAGAACGCGACGCCCTGCTTCAATAATGAGCCCAATGACGGTGGCTGACAGGAATACCCACAAGGCAGGCAGCCGGGGGATGAGCAATAATATGGCCCCGGTAAGGCTAAGGCTGCCTACCAGGGCATAAATCCAACCGATAATCCGCTTTTTGTTCATAATGTGAGTGGGTTCTGTGGTGATCTCTTACAGATAGTTATCGGAGAAAAGACGGTGAACTTGAGGGAATTTGGCCTCATATAGGGGCGATATTACCTGTAAACACGAGTATTGGCGTTTGTGCAGTGACATGAATTCTCCCGAACACCTTATTAGTAAGGGGCATAATGACCACGTTCCCACGTTCCCTGCACCTCGTTCCCACGCTCCCGCGTGGGAACGTACATGTTTGGCTCGGTAGGGCAGGGCTATGGGTTCCCACGCGGGAGCGTGGGAACCAGAGAAAAGGAGGCTCGTTATCACCGTAGGAGGCCTTGACGCACATGGAGGTGCTAATGTTGCGATAGGTAGGACCGCCGTAGCGACCCAGGCGCGAAACGCACCGCAGGAGTGCCTTGCAGGTGCGATTCACATTGTGGGCATGCCCCTTCGCGGCAAGATGCCGCTCCTACAGAATGTAAACATACAAGGATGTAAACATACAAGAGGGCTCTTTATCATTACTGTTGCTCAGTATGTAGGGTGAGCACATGTGTCCACCGCGCAGTGGCCAGGCATCCCGATAAGATTATTGCACATATAGCTGTGTGGGCATGAATGCCCACCCTTCTACACGGGGCGATTCATGCAATTAGTTCATAAAAGAAGCCGTCATAAATACACGCGCTTTCGATCGCAATGCAGTCCTTGTTGCTAACGCCAGCATGGCGTAGAGTTGTTTCCCATTGGCCGCGCACGGTTTTAACCATGTTATCTATGATGATTTCTGCCTCTGTATCTGACAACAGGAAACGACCGCATCCGGTTAAAAGATTAGCTTTTCTTGCCGATCTGCCAAAAGTGCCACAAGTCATGGC
This sequence comes from Acidiferrobacteraceae bacterium, assembly GCA_011052015.1. GTDB lineage: Bacteria > Pseudomonadota > Gammaproteobacteria > HyVt-429 > HyVt-429 > HyVt-429. Next base: position 20,700 of record DRJZ01000046.1, read on the forward strand.
CAGATACCTTTCCTCCACAGCAATGCCTGGGGTCGGGGTTAGATCATAAGCAGGACTTAACCGCCACCCTTTGTCCTTGGCCAGGATGGCGTGATTTCTGGGGTGGTCGTCTAAATTGGATACCACAGCGTTAAAACACATACGTCTGAATAGTTCACGTAAATCTGCCTCAGGACATTCGCTAGCCCGGCGGATTTCATCAGCAAGTAAAAGATAGGACCATTCGGCTTTTGTTGCGGGGTTTTCTTCAGACCTTAATAGAGTCAGCGCACTGACCATGCGGTGGCGGCGATAGCCCTGAGCCGTTCCCTCACGATCAAAACGCCGAACCAGTAAAACATCTTTTTCAGCGACTGTGGTGATTCGACTATCGGCGACATCTAGGCCGCATGCATTGGCAAGCTGTAAAAATGCGTATTCCACGCGTGGGTAATTCCACTTATCGCCAGGACTGGTAAATTTGGCGATCCAAAGGTTGTTATCATCTTCGACGACTGCTTTGGGGCGGGCGCCACCCATGGACGTACCCTCTAACAGAAGCTCTTGTACTTGTCGGGCATCGGCGTGATTTGCAAAAGTTTCGATTTCATCATTGCCGATAGCTTCGGCTATCTGCTGGAGTTTTTCGAGATCAAGACCTCGGTTAAAATTTATGCGCGGTGCAGGGGGCTCAACATTCAAGCCAAACCCGAGGGCACCGGCGCGATCATCCGGCCCATGTATCAGGTAGCAAAAATCATCAAGAATAGGTTTTCCAGCATTGCGCACTATTACACGTCTTCCCCAATAATCGGGCATGGAATCTCTGATAGCCCCGAAAAAGCCTCCCATACGTGCCGTTTCGTAATGTCGGGGGGTGAGTCTCAATTCAATGGGATCGAACTCGACCGCATCCTGGCGTTCAAGATAGCGGTTACCGTAAACAAATTCTCCTATAGGCTCCCCGTCCCTTGTTTTTGATACACGGAACCGGCCAGCGGTAACAAAGTCGGTTTCGCCTGGGAGAACGATGTAGACGTAGCATTCACGCTCAGAAGTCATTATCTAATGCCTTTCTGCGTTTGGCTGCTGTCTTGGGGGCGCGGGCTTTTTCCAGGGTTTTGCCCTCCATATCTTTATCGGGGTCGGCAACACCTTCTAGCCCATCCATTACCCCCAATGCCCAGAGCGCGCCCAGATATGAAGCAATAGCCGTTGTCGGTTTACCTTTTTCAATGTCGGACATAACATAGCGCGAAGCGCCAACGCGCTCAGCCAAATCCTCAAGGCGCATCCCCCGGCGTAGGCGGGCCGTACGAATATTCCTGCCAAGCTGCAAGAGAGCCTCTTCGACTGCGGCGGGAGGAGTTTTAGTGATTTTATTAACTCTGGACATGTTGATAAAATCCACTTATAAAGTATAAAGGATGATTATATACAACATATCAAAATTTAGTGCTCCTGGCCAACAAAAAAGCTTACAAATATTGGACATAACATACATAAAAGCCATATATAAGGAACCTCTGATTAATTCCGGTTTCGTCATTCCCGCGAAAGCGGGAATCCAGTAATACATTGATTTTGTTACCCTGGATTTCGGCTCTCCACTTCGCGCAGTCTGCCCCGGCGCAGGCCGGGGGTCAGAATGACGACAATCAGAGATTCCCTAGATTTGCACCCTATTTAATCCCCTCTCCCGGAGGGGACCCTCAGTGCCCCTTGTATGTTTACATCCTGCAGGAGCGGCACCCTGCCGCGAGGGTGTGTCCTTAAGCGTTGAAGTTCCTACGAATGAAAGATGAAATCAGACACAGATATGGCAGTAGATGGAAACTCTCGTAATATTTTTTGCCTCGTCAGAAAAATTTGTGGGTAATGACGGGACTTATGTATTCGTAACTTATTGATGCTATATTGGTTTTTGGAGCAAAACATAGAAATACTTTTCACACA
>DRJZ01000047.1 GCA_011052015.1 Acidiferrobacteraceae bacterium
CAAAAATATTTTTTGATCTCTTGATGCTGGGTAGTGAAAAACCGCAAGTCCAATTTTTAGCCATACAGATGGTTGTAGATTATTATGCTCAGGGGTATCGAGCCGAGAGCGATCTAAACACGCATGTTTATAACAAAAGACCGACGAGTGTGACCTGTCTGGCAGATAATTTATCTGAAACCGAGTTGCAAAAAAGACTACACCAGGAAAAAATGGATGCTCAGACGGGGTTTCAATATTGCAAAAATTTAGTTGAAAACTTAAAGATGTTTGGGACACAGTTCGTGGTTGAATCAGGCTATCGTGTTGATAGGTTGCCATGCCGAACTCATGGTGGTCTTCAGTTGTAAACGACGCGGCTTTTGCCCCAGTTACGGCGCACGGCGCATGGCGGAGAGGGCGGAATAGGGGACGGAGGGATTAAATTTTGCGCAACCGGGGGAATCGGTTATTCTGCTGCTCTACCAAGGCTACGCAAAGGATCTGTTATGCCACGTCGTGCAAGGATGTACCTATTGGGTTTTCCGTATCATATAGTCCAGCGGGGGAATAACCGCGAATCCTGTATTATCGAGCCCAAGAACTATCAGCGCCCCCTCGGGTCTGGTGTGGCTATTGGCCGGGTTTGTATTGTTTCGGTTTTTGACATCACCAAGCTCTGGCCCATCCACCGTTTGGATCAAGAAATGTCGGGCGGTCTGGGTATTATGCTTGACGATGTATTGGCGGGTATCTACGGTGCGCTGGCCCTTTGGGTTTTGGCCACAGGGCTAGTGTATTATTTTTAGCACTCAAAGATGCATCGCCTGACTTAGGGAACCTCTGATTAATACGCTCAACCGCCAAAACGCCAAGCTAAATAGAGTGTTGATTTTTATAAAGAAAATTCTTGGCGACCTTGGCGGTTCAAGTTCAATTGATCAGAATTTCCTTAGATCAACGCACAGCCATACATGCCCCTAGGCCTCGTGTGGCCCTGAGAATGACCCGGCTTCACATCATCGCAGCATCACGCACGCCGATATTGACTGCCATGGCATTTTGGGCACGGCGGTAGATGGCCCGGCTTTTTCATCTCAATGGTTTCCGGGCATTCAGTGCAGCGAAAGTGACCACCATGGGTTATCTCACCGGTGCGGTAGACCAGCGATTCATTGAGTTTATCACCGAGCGTCTGGCTCCATTCACCGATTGCATGGGCTAGTTGGGCGACCAGGGTGCCGCCCTTGTCCCGTGACAATTCCATGATATGGCCACCTTCTTGCAGTATCTCATGCCACAAAGGCCCACCGCGTTCACGCAGCACAACCTTTAGCTTTTGTGCATCACCAGCAAGCGCCTCAAGCTTTGGGCGCATGGCCTCATGGGTGCTGATAAGGTCCTTTTTCAGCGTTTGGGTAAGCTTGCTGATGGTTTCATGGGAATGCTCACCTAAGGTGCGCAATTTTGTTCCAGCCCGCTCGACCGCATGGATGGCAGTCTCACCGCTAATGGCATCCTGTGCATCAACCAACACGGTGTGCAACTGTTGTCTCAGCCTGGCATAGGCCACCAACTCTTCCTGCCGGGGCGGTCCTTCCACTTTGGCTTCCTCTGCTGCCGGGGGCGGAATCGGTGGTTTGTTGGCCCGTTCAACCGTTTCATGCTCAGCTATTGCATTCATGGCCACCTCCTTGATAGACATCATTTATCAAACACACAATTACCATACACTCAGGCAGTGCCGGTGTCTTTGATGGAGGTCAATAAATCTGCCGAAAGTCATGAAGGCACTGCACAACATGACTGACAGATTACGCTACGCAAGTGGGGCGAAACGCAGGTTCAGGTTTGTGTTGTTTCGTTTATTCGACATCGCCAAATCCTGGCCGATCCGCCGCCTGGACCAACAGGTTCCTGGTGGATTTGGCATTATGCTCGATGATGTATTGGCGGTGTTTATGGGGTGGTACTATTTTACCTATTGGCCGGGGGCTGGGTCTGGTGTCAAGCTAAAAAATACCAGGAGCCGTCATTGGTATCACGTCGTCTGTGTGGGTACGCGAGAGGCATGGTGTTACTGTCGATGATCATCAACTCAATTGGGATTACCACCATACAGGACTAGATTGAGTCTTCGTTCTGACAAATCAGCCAAGGCGAAAACATCGCTTGGGTTTTTTGCCAATTTGTATTGGCGGATCGCATAGTAGTTGCCCCAGTTTTTCTCGGATTCCAATTTGTTCATGATTTTGACGAGCACATCAAGATTATTACCTGCCTGTAAATACACCTCAGCGGGAATGGCCTTGGCTTTTTCCCGTGTAAACCTTTTCATGGGTTTAAGATGGAGGCTTTTTGCCAACCTATCTAGCGAGTTGCTCAGACGATTAGTGATAACGAACACGTCATCGGGAATTTTCCCTGTGATGGGTACGAGATTGAGCGCCTTGACCTGTGCTGCAAGCCCCTTTTTGTGGTTTTTCACGTAAAGCATAAATAGGGCCTCAAAGTCTTGTTGGAGCGAGTAGACCTGGGAGGGTGTCACGGCTCCATAACGATTTGAGTAACCGAAAGATTTTTTATTAGCATTCGCAATACTGATCTGGGATGGAGTCTCGGACTGGACCGCTACTTTGGGTCCAGCTTCGGTCTCGGTCACTAGCTCTGTCTTGGCCTCACCCGGGGTGTTAAAGCATCCAAGAATGGCAAGAGCAAGGGTATAGCGGATAACCTTATTTTGAGTGCTATGCATAGGCGTCTCCTTGGATTTGTTTGGGCTAGGCCGGCAGAGTGATTTGGTGTGAGGTACTCAAGCCCCGCTGCTTATATATACATCGGCGCAGAAGGCTAATGCTTTAGCTTTTGCATTGCACAATATGCGATACGGTGAATTGTGTACATGTTGTGTGGGTATGATACGGGTTGGTCAATGCCACTCTAGCTTAACTCAGCGTCACTGATATTGATCTCAAACCTTTTGTTGATGCAATGTCGATATCAAGGTCAGGGCTGACAACGGGTGAGGGGCTCACCATAGCCCCCTGAATTGTGTGGGTTTGGGCAGGCATAAATGTTGGGGCCACGAAGTTAAAGTCGAGCCGATCACCAGTAATACTTTGTAGTGTAGCGATTGGCTAGCACTAAAACTTTATATACGTAGTTACGGGTTTCGCTGTAGGGGGGGATGCCGCGATATTTTTCCACCGATTTTTCGCCGGCATTATAAGCCGCCAACGCCAATCGTTTGTTGTTGTGGTACAGGCGCATTAAGTCATTTAGATACCTTGCCCCGGCGTGAACATTTTCGGTGGGGTCAAAGATGTTCTTCACCCCGTAGCGTTTTGCTGTGGCCGGCATCAATTGCATAAGACCCGAGGCCCCTTTCTTGGATACCGCACGGGCATTAAACCCCGACTCCACGTGAATGATGGCCTTGAGCAGGGCCGGTTCAATGCGTTGCTTCTTGGCCACCCGCCGTATCAGGGGGTCATATACAGCGGTGTAGTCACGCTTGGGTTTGGTGAGTGTTATCCGGCGCCCGGCGGCCACGGCCCCCACATGTTCGGGACCCTGGTTGCTAAACAAAAGCCGATAACCCTTTTTGCCCATGGGGTGGTCGGTAATGAGACGTGAGCCATCTGGTGTGGTGTAGACATACAGTCGAGCCTCGGCGTCGCTAATAACGATGCCGAAACAGATAAAACACAGGGCAACCGCCCGCAAACCTTTAACTTGTTTCTTGATGCACATGTCCATGTTGGCTGATCTATGGTCCGATATTCACCCTGATTATGGTCATTTGCCGGCTGAAGTCCAGGCTGTTAGGGCTATTGGCCCAGGTGCCGGGTCATTTAGAGGGTTGCTCTGAGTCCTTCACAGGTGGCTTGTGCTGAATTCCCGCAAAACGTGACGATGGATCGGATGCTGCGCTGACAAGTCCAGGGCGGACCACGAGGCAGTCGGCGCCTACCATTGTCCAATGTTATAGATGGGTTCATGTTAACCGCTAGAAGAGCCCGCTCTGTTTTTTGTGTCGCAGTTGCCTTATGATTTAGCATAGTACCGGAAAAAATACGCCAACCCAGTACCAAATTACGTGCACCACCTTCGGGGTGGCCATCAAAGTGAACGGGGACAGGAAAATGGATGGAACAAAAAAGATAGGCATCATTGCCGGTGTCGTTGTCTTGGCTCTGATTACCATTATGGTGATTGTTTACAGCAATCTGTCGAGTATTGCTCAAGGGGTCGTCGAGGAGCAGGTGCCCAATCTCACCTTTAGCGATTTGGATGTAGGTTGGAATGGTATCGAATTGACCGGGGTCAAATATATCTCTGCGGCGGGTAAGGTACTGCTGGAGTCGAAGTCCATCAAGGTTAAGCCTAGCCTGTCGTCCATTTTCGGTGATACCTTCAAAATCAGTTCTGTCTATATTGGTGAACCTTATGTCTATATCGAGATAAAAGGCGATGGCGAGGTGGTCTTACCTATTCCCCAGCCTACAGCTCCGGAGGTTGGTGATACCGTTCAGGCCGAAGCCGCGCAAGCTGACGAAGGTGAGGACGAGGCCTTCGCCCTCTACATTGGCAAAGTGGAGATAGATAATGGGCACGGCGATTTCGTCGATAAATCGATGGGTCGGCCCTATGCCAAATTCAAGATCAAAGACGTGAATATCAAGATCGGCGACATCAGTGTTCCTTCTGTTTCAACTGAAATGCCGATTGAGGTGTCCATGAAGCTTGAGGGGCCACGAGAAGGTAGTCTTGAGCTATCGGGCTGGTACGATCAAGTAACAGATTCCGGTGATTTGGAAATGGAATTGAAGGATATTTTCTTGCCGCACGCGGAACCCTATTATCGTAGCAGAAGCACAACTGCGAGGTTGTCGGATGGTACGTTGAATATTGATATGAAGCTGAAAATGAGGGATAAAAACTTTAACGCAAATATCAAGACGACCCTGGGAAATATTAAATTTTCAAATACCAGCGGCAAGTTTATGGGTGCGCCGGCAGGCAGTGTTAAAAAGTATACCGAAGATAACAAGTTGCCTGGTTTTACCTGTGAAGTGCAGGGGAATATGGATCGTATCGATCAGGTGAGACAAAGTTGCCTTAAACAAACTACCGAACAGTTCATTAAGTCCGTGGGAATTACTGAGCTTAAGGGTCGTTTGGAAAAGGAGCTAGGAAAGAGTCTGAATCTCGGTGGTGACGATGGAGATGAAGGAGATAAGGGTGGTGAAGGGAAGGGTGGCCTGGAGGGACAATTAAAGGGTCTGTTTAGGCGTAAATAAGCAACAAGCTGGATAATGACTAACAATTCAGTAGAGTTGGGATTTTGCTGTGGGGGGTATGTTTTGCGTGGTTAAAATAAAATTACATTGGCAGATTGTTATCGCCTTGGCATTGGCTGTAATGGCAGGATCATTGACTGGTAAGGATGCCAGTGTATTTGGGGTGACGTTCTATTCGGCATATATGTTTCTTGGAACCTTATTCCTCAATGCCTTGAAAATGCTCATCGTGCCCTTGATCGCTGCCTCTATAATCACTGGCATTGTAGGCGCTGGAGCGAGTGGTGGGGTGGGGCGGCTTGGCGGCAAGACCATTTTGTACTATTTTTTTACCAGTTTTATCGCCATTTTGGTGGGGCTTTCCCTGGTCAATCTTTTCACCCCCGGTATCATTGATGGTCAACCGGCCAAACAGCTGCTCGGTCTGTCTGAAGATGCCGGTTCCATCATTGCCAATGCCGAACAGCGCGGGGCCTCTGACGTGGTGGGTCTTTTTTTAAAAATGGTCCCCACCAATGTGGTGGCTGCGGCCGCCAACGGCCAGATGTTAGGTCTGATCTTTTTCTGCCTGTTGTTCGGATTCTTTATGATCAAGGTGCCGGAACCTGGTGGTGCCACCTTACGTCAGTTCTGGCAGGGTGTGTTTGATGTCATGATGCGCATTACCCATTGGGTGATGCTATTTGCCCCCATCGGGGTATTTGCCCTGGTTGCGGGCACGGTGGCGGCAACAGGGTTTGGTGCATTTAAGCCGCTTGCGGCATTTTTTGTCACCGTCATCGCTGCGTTGGCGGTGCATATGTTTATTGTATTGCCGCTGCTATTGTTTTTCATCGCCCGGGTTAACCCCAAGCGCCACTATCAGGCCATGGTCCCGGCGATGCTCATGGCCTTTTCTACCAGTTCGTCGTCGGCAACCCTGCCATTGACCATGGAGTGCGTGGAGAAAAATGCCGGAGTGTCTAATCGGATCAGCAGCTTTGTGTTGCCGCTGGGTGCAACGGTCAATATGGACGGCACCGCGCTTTATGAGTGTGTGGCGGCCATGTTTATTGCCCAGGCCTACGGGATTGAACTGGGTTTTGCAGTGCAATTTACGATTGTGCTGGTTGCCCTACTTACATCCATTGGTGTGGCAGGCGTGCCCTCCGCCAGCTTGGTGGCGATTGTGGTCATTCTGACCTCGGTGGGCTTGCCGGCAGAGGGGATAGGGTTGATACTGGCGGTAGATCGGGTGCTGGATATGTGTCGAACCTCGGTGAACGTGTTTAGTGACTCCTGTGCCGCCGTGGTGATCGGTCGGTCAGAGGGTGAAAAAACAGCGTTGGTCGGTTAGCATGGAGTATCTTATGGTTGTAGCTGACAGGGCCATTAAGGCCTGAATCCAATCTCAATGGACGCATTGTTATCAATTAAATCAAATAATGGCGAAAGCCATGAAGTGGTGGCAGAGCCGGTCATGACCGTCGGTCGTGATAAGAATAATACCATCGTCATTAATGAAAAGCTGGTATCTAGAAATCACGGCATGATACGGCGTCTTGGGAAGGGCGATTATTATCTTATTGATGTAGGCAGTTCAAACGGGAGTTTTGTAAACGGCCGTCGTATTGCTACCCCCCAATTGTTGAAAGATGGTGACGAGATCAAAATAGGCCAGACTATTATTACGTTCCAGCTTGAAAAATCCGGGGAGTTGAACGAGTCTACAGAAGAATCCGAACGCACAATGCTGGCGACAGTGACGGATATCAAGCTCATCACTATTTTAGTGGCCGACATCCGTGGCTATACGGCATTGTCGGAGCAGGTTCCGATCGCGACATTAACTAAAATGATGGCGCAGTGGTTTCGATCCGTCAGTGATGATATCGAGTCGAATAATGGCATGGTGGATAAATTCATTGGTGATTGTGTCTATGCCCGTTGGGATGGCGAAGGAAAACTCGTAGATACTATCCATAATGCATTGAGCGCTGCCTTGGCCATCTATTCAACCACAAAAAAGATGGGCAATAGTCATCCCGAGATTAATCGTGAGTTATCCATTGGAGTCGGGATAAATACGGGCCATGCGGCGGTAGGGATTGGGACTGACAACACTGCCTTGGGTGACGCGGTCAATTTGGCGTTTCGACTGGAGACCGCGAGTAAGACCCTTGATCGAGATGTCGTCATGAGCAAGACCGCCTATAGTTGCCTCCCCGAGACCGGCTGGCAGGGTAAGGAACGCAGCATCGAGGTCAAAGGAAAGCGGGGAGAGGTGGAAATATGTGCGTTGACATGGCAAGAGGTAGGTAGAGCAATGGGCGTTGATGTCGACGACGAGACTGTTACTCACCAGATGTAATTAGTTTCAGGGGGCACCACTGTCCAGTTAACCTCGCATCATCATGCCGGATACTGTCTATGCTTTTGTTTTGAAGATCATTTCGATGGTGTCCAGGTTTAGCGCGTCACCGTTTTGCAGCAATAGCATGGTGTCGACCGGCTGTCCGTTGACAATGGGTTTTGTCTTGCCGCCGCTACTGATGTAATAGCCCTCTGACTGCCGGGTGATCACTGCAAGTTGGGACCCCTGGCGCCCAATGGTAGTGGAGGCCATGGTAAGATTGAGCCGTTTCCCCTTGGTGGGGCCGCTATGCATTTCCAGCCATGCTGGAACTGTACTTGTTTTTTTTTCGTCAATTCCGGTAAAGGCGATACCCTCCCCCGGTTTATCCTCCCCGTCGGCCGTGTTGGGACGGATCACCACGGTTTTTTCCAGGTCATTGGTTTGGGCCGCTTTTAGATTGATGTATTGCAACTCATATTTTCCAAGCTGGATAATGTCATTGTGATTTAGCACCTGCTTCTTGATTTCTTTGTCATTGACGATGGTGCCGTTGGTGCTTCCCAGATCTTCGATAAAGTGATAGTTGTAAATACTGACGATTGCCGCGTGTTCGCCACTGATGGCGAGATTATCGATATGGATATCCTGTTCAGGCCGTCGGCCAATCGTGATGCGATCCTTGTCGAGAGGGTATTCTCCAACCTGAGTGCCGTTAAGGCTTAGAATTAACTTTGACATTGTGGTGTTAAGGTATTCTTCAAATTTATAATCGATGCTGCTCAAGCACCCTTAGCATGTTATTGCGGCTGTGCCCATAACTAGGGTGCTGCGATTCCATGATTATAGTACCCACAAATCCCCGGCAGTCACAAGTGGATTTGGGAGGGGCCATGGATTTCATGGAAACAATCAGAGATCTTCGCCATCGGACCCATCAGTATTTTCACTGGGTGGGGTGCTTAGCAGGTCCTTGAGTCTATCACCAAAGCTGGGAGTGCTCTTTCCCTGAGTCCCTTGTTTTGGTGTTTTGCTTGTGCCGGATCTCTTTTTGCCACTCACCCCCAGGGTTGCTCGACGCAGCACTTGCGAGGATTTGGCCGTATTGATGGCTCGATCCATGATCCCCGATAAAATCCGGTTTATGGCCCCAGACGTAAATAGTGGTTGTTCCACGCCGATATTACTCAGACTTAGGGTGGGCAGACTCTCGGTAACCATCTTATCAGACTTGGGAAAACTGATCGCTTGAATCTCGCCACCGGCAGAATTGAATTGGGCGATGACCACTGCGTCATCACCCACTGGGGCGATTGTAGTTGATTGGATCAGTTTATTGGCCACAATAAGGTTGGAGCGGCGACTTTTCTGGTGACGCTCATAGCTGACTTGCAAAGGTGATACGGAAATCTCGTCAATTTTTACATTGTCGCTGGCCCACCAAAATGTGCTGCTGAAAGTTATTAGAACTTCTTCTGCGGTAATCAGGTACTTGCTCTGATAACCTTCCGGATTGACGATGCGTATTCCGTTTAACTTGACATTGCCACCCAACCAGGACGTGGATACGTCGTCGATCTGAATATCAAGTTGGGTGCCTTGTTTGCCAGCTTGGGCAATAAATTCCGGTAGTTTGGCATTGATGCGTAAAGTGATGGCCAGAGGAATGACTATGAATGCCAATACAAACAACATCCCGGCTGCGGCCAGCGCGTGTTGCCAGCCAAACTGTCCTTGATGCAGTTGGGCAATGGATTGAGACATTCCTGTTAGTAGCTTGTTATCGGTAGATCTTTGCCCAAGGAGATGTAGCAGGTTTGTTGTGGCAGATTGTAGTTTGCCCAAGATCAGAGAAATGTCGAAACGACTACCGTCATTGCCGCCACCGCGAGCCAGTAGGATAGTTTCACCCCCCGCATCACCTCGTTCTTTGGTGGGGGACATCACAGTGAGGTCAGTTTCAAATTGTGGGATCGAATTTTCATTTTTCAGGGCACCAATCACCTCTTGGGTGTTTTGCGGACGATCAGCAATTTCAATTCTGAGTAACCAGTCAATAATCTGGGGCAACTTGCTGCTGTATTGGCCATTGGTTTGTTCGACCGCCGATTGCAGGGGGTCTGGCCAGCCGTCTTTGGTTGCCAGATAGCGGTCCATACCGTCGACAGGTTTTTTGCCGGTCACGCAGTAATAGAGCGTTGCCCCGAGAGAGTATAAATCGGTCCATGGGCCTTGGCGTCCCCTTTTGTTGTACTGTTCATAGGGTGCGTAGCCCAGGGTTACCATGCTGGTCATTTCCTGGTTGGCGGCACGGTCTCGCAGGGTTTCACGGGCTGAGCCAAAGTCCAGTAGCACGGGGTCGCCATTCTCGCGAATGTAGATATTGGCGGGCTTGATATCACGGTGCAGGATCTTGTGGGCATGCAGCTCATTGAGGCCGTTGAGCAGGCACGTCAGTATGTTGTTCAGATGATTTTCTGGCATAGGCCCCTGGTTTGACTTGATAGTTTCGGCCAGACTTTCTCCGCGTTCGTATTCCATGACCATATAGGCCGTGCCATTTTCGCTGATAAATTGCTTTACCCCGACCAGGCTAGGGTTGCGAAATTTAGCCAGGGTGCGGGCCTCGGTGAGAAATTTTTCCAGCCCGATTTCGTAACTCTCCATGTCCTCGTCGGCTTTGGTCACCGTGGTGACGGTGATATGATTGGCGCTGCGGGTGGCCAGGGAGTTGGGCAGATACTCTTTGATCGCTACGTCACATTCGAGCTGGTGGTCCCAAGCTTTATAGGTGATACCAAACCCACCACAACCCAGGACCTCACGTATCTCAAAGGTTCGGATACGGGTGCCGGGTTTTAGCGCAAGTTGCTCAGCTGACATAGACTTAGTGACTCTATTTGCAATAGGGAAAAAGCACCAATATAGGCGGTATTATTATATGATGTCCCACGGGTGACTGCCCATTCTAACCGTGGAGCGACCCATTTTTCCAGTATTTTAGGGTGTTGAATCAGGCCGCTATGGTCCGTGCAATGGGTTACTCTGTGTGGTGGCCTATCAACTCAAGTTTGGATTCAGGTGCAAATATGCCGTCATTTGACGTGGTTTCAGAGATCGACATGCAGGAGGTCCGTAATGCGGTGGCCCAGGCTAACCGGGAGATTAGCAATCGGTTTGATTTTAAGGGTACAGATGCCCGCATCAATCAGGCGGAGGCGACGCTTACTGTATACGCGGACGACGAGTTTAAGGTAGGGCAGGCACGGGATATTCTGGAGACCCGTCTCAGTAAGCGCAATGTGGATATCGGTTGTCTGCAAAGAGGCAAGGTCGAACAGATCGCCAGCGGCAAGGCGAGCCAGGTGTTGACGGCCAGACAGGGGGTTGAGACCCCGTTGGCCAAACAAATCGTTAAGATCATCAAGGATCAAAAGCTCAAGGTACAGTCAAGCATCCAGGGTGATCGGGTCAGAGTGTCGGGTAAAAAGCGTGACGATCTCCAGTCGGTGATGGCTGTTTTAAAAAAACAATCACTGGGTTTGCCCTTGCAGTACATCAACTTTCGCGATTAGATGCGGTCTGCTCGGGTGGGCAGGGCAAAGCGCGGGAACTGATTCAGGTCTATTGGGTCTGAACTGGATATGGTGTGTCACATTTAAATGTAAGTAAATCCGTGTAAAGTGGCTGCGTGGGGTGCCCCAATGCAGCCACCCGTTGGATCAGGGTTGCGCGGACTTACATTGAGAAGTGGCTGCGGTCTTAATTGCTAAATGAGTTCATTGGTTGCCTGATGCTCTCCATCGCTGGGACGCGGTAAATACGCCCCTGTGCTTGATGGCAGCGTTTATGCTGCCATCACCCGCTGATGGAGAGTGTCAGCTAACTTTCGGTTCCCTTAAAGTATGCAACTATTTTCAAAGGTGAGAAGTTTTATGCGTAGTTTGATAGTGCTATTGATCTCCATTTTTCTGTTAAACCCTGTGATGGCCGCCGATCTCGACTTTGATGCCCTCAAGGCGCGTTTGGCCAAGTCGCTGCCGGGGTTTGTGCCGGATAAGCTCAAGCCTTCACCGGTGCCCGGCCTTTATGAGGTGACTATGGGTACCACGGTCATGTATGTCAGCGCCGATGGCCGCCATCTAATTTTGGGTGACATTATTGATATTGAAACCAAGCAGAACCTGAGTGGGGCGACTCGAGGTCAGCTGATTCTAACGGCGCTTGATACCGTGCCTGAGTCACAAATGATCATCATCGCACCCAAGAAGGTGCGTCGCACCATTACCGTGTTCACCGATGTGGAGTGCCCTTATTGCATAAAGCTGCACCGGGATGTCCCCAAGTTGGTGGCGGCAGGGGTTAGGGTGCGTTATCTGTTTTTTCCTCGCGCTGGAATAGGCTCATCCAGCTACAAAAAGTCTGTCGCCGTGTGGTGCGCGAAAGATAGAGTGGATGCTCTGGGCAAGGCAAAGTTTGGTGGCAAGCTGGAGATGAAAACGTGCAAAAATCCAGTCACCCGGCACTATCAGCTGGGCCAGCAGGTAGGGGTACGGGGGACACCCATGATCATCTATGATGATGGCCAAGTGCAAGCGGGCTATAGTCCAGCAGAAAAGATGCTGGAAGCCTTAGGTTTGAGTGAAAACAAGAAGGTGTCGGCCCGTTAAACTTCCAGTTCAACAAATTGACGGCAGACGGTAAACAATACCCCTGCCTTAATGGGTGTGTCAGGCCATAAACGGCGGGCCCCTTGTATATAGAGACCAAGTTGCCTGGCATGGACGCGGGCATGGTGGCGGGCGGTTTGGGTGGTGACAGCCGTGTGAGTTTTGTAGTCCAACACCAGGATATGATCAGGAAAATGGATCAACCGGTCTATGACTCCGTAGATCGGGTGATTTGATTCTTGGTCTTGATAAAGAATAGCCACTTCACTAAGCGCTTGATCAAAGTGGCTGTGATCAAATAATGGGGCAAGCTTGGGGTCGTCTACTACCGCGCAGGCTTCCTCCCAGCAAGATTGAAATATGGGGTTGGAGACCGTGGCCCAGTGTTGTCGAATCAGTTGATAGAGGCCTTTGCGATCCTCAGTTTTAGGCAAGCCTTCGAGACAGGCATGAATTAACTCACCCCTGTCGGCAGCCGAGGTATCCGAAGGATCAGGCGTGCTCGTCATCTCTGTCAGTTCCACCTGTTCTAATGCTGTATTGTCCGTACTGGGATTGATTTCGCTATCGTCACCGTCGTTGGAGATCAATCGTCGTGTCAGCCGAGGATCTGTTGCCGGTTGTACAGGATCAGGTTCTTGAGCTATAGGCCGGTGTTGCGGTAGCGGCCCCCCCATTTTTGCGCCCACCCATTCTCCGTCGGCATTAATGTCTATCTCCAGGCTGTCGTGCTCAGTGGATGCGTCCATAAGACATTGACCCATTCGATCAAACCACCCGCCATCGCCTTTTTTGGGTGAGCAGCCGGAGATGATGAGTACCTGCTGAGCCCGGGTCACGGCCACATAGAGGAGATGGGCCTGTTCTCGTTGCTGTTGTTGAAGGGCCTTGCTGACGGTTATTTCGGTAGCTTGGTCCAGGTTTTCCTTGCGCCCAATCATGTGAATGCCACTAGGTCGAGGTGAACCCGACGGCCAGTCCACCAGAGCCCGATAGGCCTGTGCCGGTGGTTTAGGTCTGGCGCTATCAGCCAGGAATACCACCTGTGCCTCCAAACCCTTGGCGGCGTGAATGGTCATGATGTGTACTCGGTTCGGATTTCTTGCCGGTGGTTCATCGGGGGCGGCATGGGTGTTTTGTTGTAGATCCACAAGGTGGTTAACGAATCGTCGTAGACTGGGGTAGCGGCCACCGTCCATGTCCAGAGCCAGTTCGAGTAATCGCGTGAGGTTGGCCTCGACGCGTTGGTTCAAGTGTTCGGGTGCAGCGGCCTGATAGCGGTCCACAATGTTGCCTTCGGTATATATTCGGTCGAGCAAATCATGTACTGGAATTTTGTCGGTCAAGGATTGCCAGCGCTGAAGCAGGCAACGAGCACGGTATAGTCTTGGGTGTCGTTCGGTGATCGTGGCGAGGCGTTGTCGCCAATGTCCGGCTTCATCTTCAAGCGCCAGGACCATCATGTCATCATCACTGCAATTGAAAATGGGTGAGCGCAAGGTCCCGGCCAGGGCAAGATCATCAAAAGGTGCAATCAGGGTGCGTAGCAAGTGGGTGATATCTTGAGCCTCCAGACTTTCCAGAAGGGTCCCACGCCCGGCACCAGTGTAGGGGATGCCCGCCCGTCGCAGGCCTTGTTCATAGGCCTTGGCGTGGCCACGATCCCGAAGCAGGACAATTATGTCGCCAAAATCCAATGGTTTATTTTCGGCGCCGACGGGCAGCCCGCGTAACTCCATAATCTTGTTTGCAATTAAGTCCGCCTCACGCCGGTAGCGCAGATCCTCAGTCACGATGCGTGGGTGGGTCAGTGGGTTTCTAAAATCGGACGTATCGCTGGCAGTTGAATCCTCTTCAGCGATGACCAGTGGAAGCAACTCTACCCACCCCCATAGATCGTTGCGGTGTGTTTCATGGGGGCTAAAATCATCCAATAACTGTTGGCTGGGTCCATCACCAAACAATAGATTGACGAAATCGATGATGACCTTGGATGAACGCCAGGAGCGGTATTGTTGGACAGCCACAGTGTTAGGCCACTGCCCTAACCATTGCGTCGCCTCCGTCATCAGCCCAGGGTCCGCCCGTCGAAAACCATATATAGATTGTTTGGTATCACCCACTAAAAAGATGCTGCGATTTCGCTCGGGATTGCCGGAAAGTATCTCTTCTAGCAGGGGGCGTAGCAATTGCCATTGGGTGGGGTTGGTGTCCTGAAATTCATCTATCAGCACATGACCTATAGCCTGGTCTAGTTTGTATTGTATCCAATTGGCATTTCCGCTTCGGTTTAAAAGACGGTAGGCTTGCCATTCCAGATCAGAAAAATCCAACAGGCCTTGTGTTTGTTTGAGGTTTTGAAACTCATTGAGCAGTACCGTGCCACACTGAAACCACGCCAGATTAAGGTGCAAGTTGTCCACTCGACGTTGCTGTTCCAGCACCATTGACAGTTCGTGGCACAGGCGCTCATGTAGTGCCGTGGTTTTGTCTATTGATGATGCGCCCAATTTGTTGCGTAACGCGGCGCTTAATTTGAGTTGCCGTGGCTGTCCATCGACTTTGAATAGAGCCTTATGGACGTCAGCAAAGCGTTTATGGCTCGGTTGGGTGTCATCCAGGCTGGCAAGTAAACAACGATGATGGCGAAGCGCCGTCTTGTGTCCCTGAAGCTCTAAAAATTGCAGGTATTCCTGGATAGCGCTGACAAACTCAGGGGTGTTGAGATAGTCCTCGATGGGCTTGGCCTGGGGGTCGATATTGAAGTGGTCCATAGTCCCTTGAGTGGCGTAGCCAAGGGGGTCTTTCTGGTTTTCGGTATAGGCCCACCAATCGCTTCGATGGTTCAGGAAGCTCAATAACAACAAGCGGGTATTGTGGCTGCCGCAGTAACCCAGCAGTCGGTCCATGTTGTTAGCCAGCAAACCGTTTTGTTGGCGGGTGGCCTGGGCGCAGAGTCTACGCCAGGCAGCCAATTCCTGTTCATGGGTTTGTTCTAACAAATCAAATTCTGTGGGGACCTCGGTGTCGAATGGGAATCGTTGCAGCAGTTCCTGGCAAAATGCATGAAAGGTCGTGGTTCTGAGGGGGTGCTCACAGCTTAGAACCCGCTCATATAGGTCTCTGACTTTTTCTGCATGTTCTGAATCATGGGGGAGGCCGATTTCGGCCAATAGTTCGCGAATGGTTTGATCATTTGCAGTCGCCAATTCATAGAGCGTTTCATTGACGCGTATGCCAATTTCCCTGGCCGCCTTGCGGGTAAAGGTGATGGAGAGTATTTCATCGGGCGCCACGCCAGAAATAAGCAAACACAGAATACGCCTGACCAGCAACCAGGTCTTACCGGTTCCGGCTGCAGCCTGCACCGTGACGTTCCATTGGGGTGATACGGCCTTTTCCAGATCCATTGAGTCTTGATCGCGTGTGTTTGTCATGGTCGATCAAATAGCCTTGGCAGGCTTGAGGTGGTGACACTAGATGCTGGCATTGTCGTCTACTTCCCACATCTGTTTGCGGCAGAGGCCTTCCAGTTGGCATAGGTCGCAGGTCTTCTCGTCGCCCCATGCCGGTAGCGCTGCCCCTCTTTTCAGTTCTGTTAGCGTCGCTGTTATTCGACGCTGTAGTAACGTGACGGTGTTTTTTAAGTTGTCGCCGTCGAGAGTGCCGGTTTCGCCAAACCGGTCCTTTGACAGACTGAGAAAGGAAATTTTGTCTACTGGCCCACCATGGAGTAACGCATAAAACGGCAATTGAACTTGTTCTCCGCGCTCGATATCGGTCACGCTGGATGTGACCCCAGTCTTGTAATCAATAATTGCGAACCCACTGCGACACTTGTCAACCCGATCAATTCGCCCACGCGCTTGGATTGTTGAGTCAACATCAAGTGGATGGTCAAAGCTAAGTTCGGTGGCATCGGGTCGCCAATTTATTTGATGCATCACTTCCCAGTCTACAAACTTTCCGATCAACCCCAGCCAACGGTACAACCAACCTCTGGCCAGAATGTTGTTGCGGGTATCCTCCAAGAAGACTTGCTTTGATATATCCTCAAGCATGGCCTCGGCTTGTTGACGATTGCCTTCATTAATAAGTCCTTGCCAAGGCCCGGCCAGTTCAGTTACATCGGCGTAGAAGGCATGCAGGATGCGGTGGACCCGCTCACCATAATCGGACTTTTCGAGATCTTCTGTTAACCTGAGCGTCTGGGCGATGCCCATGCAATCATAGATAAAATATTGATAGGGGCAGTTGAGCAGACGCTGTTGATTTGCCGCAGAAATATGGGTGGGTAGCAGGTGCACATCAGGCGCGGGGTGTGGTGCTCCATGGGCTATGGGTAGAGGCAGTGTGTCCACCTGACGTATGCGGGTGTTGGCGTGGCTGACCCATGTTGTCAGTGCTGGTTCGTCCAGGTCATTGCCATAGGTTTGTTGATGAAAGTGTTGTAGGCGTTCCAACCAGGGGCTTTTTATCACCGGCTCACCTTGTTCTTCCTGGCGGCTGGTGATGACGACGTGAGGAGCGGATTGCAGTAAACGACGAAAATCATAAAATAAAATATTGCGTGATTGTGCGACCTTTGGCAGGCCCAGTTGGGAGCGCACACCATCGTTAAAGAAAGCCGAACTGGGGGTCTTTCCTGGCAGATGCTCGCTGCTTGCGCCAGCTATGATTAGTGCCTCAAAGGAATACAAGCGACTCTCTATGAGTCCCATGAGTTCGACGCCCTGGCCACGTAAGGGGGGCTGAAAGTTGTGTTGCTCCAATTGGCGGTTTAGCCAGGCGCGAAACTCGTCCCAAGTGTAACCCAGGTTGTGATCGGCTGCGGCTTGACCCATTTCAGACAACAGGTGGATGAGTTGTTGGCCGACGGTATCTTGATGGTATCGTTGCCCCATGCCCAGTTGATCCAGGCTGTGGTGTAGTGCGGATAGAAAGTGGGCCCCAGGGTGGTGGTGTCCATCTCGCAGTTTGAGCAAATTTTTTGCGGCCAGATCGAATTGGGCGAGTAGAGATTCAAGGGCTGTCACGCTATCCGGGCCGTGGCTCTCAATTAATCTTAATCGGTTTTGCTTTATATGGTTTTGATAGCGTTCCAGGGAGTCGGTGATTTGCGATTTTAGTACACATTCATGTTCAAATAGACCGTGAACTGCATCCGAATGGCAATCGTTATGGTTATCGTTTTGGGGGCTGGCAACAAACGGTGATTTCATCAGGTCGAGCAGGGGGGTGTGGGAAAAGTTTTGCTCAATGGCGTCAAGCCAGCTTGCCAATGCAGACGCTGCGCTGGTGGTCGCCAGTCGCCAACCGGCGGCATCCTCGACCTGGATGCCGGCCCGTTCCAATAGTGCGCGAACGCGGCGCGCCAGCTTGCGGTCCCCGGTGACCACGCCAATATGCCGTTTACCCTGTAACCACCACCGCCGCACCAACAGGTCTACAGCCTGGGCCTCGCGTTCCGCGTCCGCAGCGAGGTGAAGGGTGAGTTTATCCACCGCTGGGCTATGGGGTGCGGCCACAGCTTGGTCAGCAATGCGCCGGTACCAGCTTTGGCCGCTGCCGTCATAGACCGTATTGAGCAAGCGGCCATAGTTATTGATGGGCGCCGCTGCCGGGTCTGGTTTATTCAAGTGATCCAGCAGTTGGGTGATGACCGTATCCGGGTGGTAACCGTGGTGGCCATATTGACCTTCCATGAAGATTTGCAAGTGGCCGCTATCCAGCAAATGTTTAACCCAGTCCAGCTCTACATCATTCAGGTTGACGTGACCGGCCAGGTAAATCCTACTATTGCGTGCCTGGTCGAGGCTTTGGTTCAGTGACTGGACATAGGCCTGAACCGGATCTGTCAATCCTTGTTCATTTAATTGCTCCGTCCAACTGTGCCACAGGGTATGAATCAGACTGGCCTCGTAACCCAGTTGTTCCTTTGTGTGGGATTCGATGCCATAGGCCTTGGCCAAGGTAGTTCGAAATTCACGGAGTTCATCGGCGACACGATGATCGCTGGTTTGGAGTTCATCAAACAGTTTTAGCAGGCTATCGGCCAGGGCCCAACTGTCTTGTGGGTCGCAAAGCTTGGGATGGGCGAGCAAGGTCTGTCTTAAAAGAGCCGTGCGTGCGGTGGTGGACAATAGCTTGCCGGAGTGGGGGCACAGCTTGCACACCCAACGTACCAGGGTCGTGGTGTGCGGGGGCAGTAGGGCCCCGTGTCCCTGTTTTATGCTTTGCGTCAGTAGCACCCGCCGGAAGCGTGCTGCACTAGCATGGTGAGGAAATATCACTACAATGTGATGTAGATCGGGTAGTGTTGCGGCATGGTCGCTCAAAATGCACTGGGCAAGCCGCGACAACAGATCCTCGCCATAGGCAAGGAGGTGGATTTGGTGCCTACCGCTCAAGGTGCTCCAGTTTCCCCGGTTTGCCCTCCCAATCCGCCGCGTCTGCGGGGGCATCCTTCATCTCGGTGATGACTGGCCAGTGGGCGGCCAATTCAATGTTTAAATCGAGGAAGTGTTTTTGATCTTCCGGCAGATCGTCTTCTGCATAAATGGCGTTGATGGGGCATTCCGGTTCGCACAGGCTGCAATCTATGCACTCCTCAGGATCGATAACCAGGAAATTGGGGCCTTCATGAAAACAGTCCACTGGGCAGACTTCCACACAATCGGTGTATTTGCAGCGGATACAGTTTTCGGTGACCACATAGGTCATGGCTTAACTCCCATACTTCAGTGTTGTAGAAGGGGCTGAATGATACATGCAGACCGGTTGCGATTGAATCGTTATAACGGGCTTAAGCCGATCTTATGGCAAGTTCGCACTATTAGGGCGCCTTTTGGTAGGATGCCGGATATGAGTTGAAAGTCTCGGGGTGAAAATGTTTGAATTGAGGGGGGTCAGGGTGTTTCGGTCATTGACTCAGAGGGGATATTGATTTGCTAGCGGAATCGGTGAAGCCGGAGCTTCGTCTGCCCGCTATCCGGGTAGAGAGCAATAAGGCTGCCGAGATAAGACCCAAGCGGGTGCGGTCCTGGTTAGATGCCTTGCCTCTGACCGACTCAATGGAAGCCGGCCAAAAACTCTATCAGGCCTTGTATTCCCTGAATCGGGTCAGTTTGGATGCTGACAATCGCTATGAGCTTATTGATCTCTACAGGCAACCTGTTATTGCCGTATCAGAGGCCCTGGTGGGCACTTTTTCATCGCTACCCCTGCCCTTGGGAGGAAAGGCCAAACAGTCATCCGACTTGGTGGTTGATTTGGAACGGGAACTGGCCATCGCCCATAAGCGATTGGTCAATGATATTCTTGAGAATCAGCGGCATCCTGAAAGACAAAAAACCCTACCTCTGGTTCTGGCCAATACGATTACCCATATAGGGCGGCAAATGTTGTCCTGCTTTCAGGTTTATCGATCGCACCGGTCTGGATTATGGCGGGAGCTCAATAAGCTCTATGCCTATGCTGAACAAATAGGCTGTGAACATACACCCATAGAGGACGCTGGCATACAAGGCGGCAGGGTGACGGTGACAAAATCCTATGTACGTGTGCTTTTGCTGGGTTTGAGCAATCCGTTTGGTTTGTTCCAGGGCGACTGCGTACGGATATACAGGTATCTCATGGGGCAACCCATCCGCGCCACCCTCAGCCGTGATGTTACCGTGGAAGACCCCAATGGACGGTTTTTGATCAATCTGGATGTGGATAGCTGCCCGGCGCCCTTTCCGCGCATGCCGAAATTTGAAGAAGACCATAATTTGCGGGTGTTGGACGCGGCCCTGGTAGCCCAAGACGTTAGGGCATTGCGCATCGATTTGGCAGAAGGAGATGTACCCGACTCCTTGGCAAAGGTGACTGATTTTATCGACAATAGTTTCATGGATTTGTTGAGACGTATGAGTCGTTTTTGGGGTATCGTCATCAGACGTCAGGCCACTCGCAATGTACGCCGGGACCCGGTATCAGTTTGTGTGGGTATCAAGGGCGCCCACTATATGTTGAGCGGTGAGAAACCCTTTGAGTCACCCTCAATGAGTGTACAAGGCAGTGGTGGCCAGGATACCCAGGATCAAGACGAGAGCCTGACAGAGCTTGCCGAGGTCAGCACCGCAGTCCAATCAGTGATGGAAGATGAGGCCCAAGACCTAAGCCAAGAGCAGGGCATAGACTCACCAGCAGCCAATGGCGACTATATTGATTTGGATGAATTGGTTGCGGCCGAACAGCTGATGATGGAGCAAGAAAATCCGCGAGACATTTTTAGTGCAGAGACCTGGCATGATTTGGGTGCCTACCAAACCTACCACTGGCATATAAAAGATGAATCTGCCGGCGGTTTTGCCTTGGCCCATGCCGGCGAGACTAACGCCAAGATTCGTGTAGGGGATCTACTTCTACTCCGCAGCGAACCAGAGGATCGTTGGCGCGTTGGGGTGATACGCTGGATGAAGTGTGTCCCCCAGTCTCAAAAGATTGAGATGGGCGCACAGCTGCTTTCTCCAGTAGCACAACCGGTTGCGGTATCGGCGCTAGCGGAAAAAGGGGCGGAAAATGACGGTGAAACAGATCTTCACTTCGTTCCGGCGCTGCTGCTACCCGCTAATCATGCCCTGGGCCAACCTGCAAGCCTTATTGTCCCCAGGGGGATCCACCAATCTGACGGCCAAGTTCTTCTGGCCAATGGCAAGCTTGCCCCGAGTGCGGTGCAAGCATCCGAGGTGATTGAGCGAACCGGTTCGTTTGAACGGATAGCGATTGCTGAGACTGAGGCGTACTAATTGTGCTTATTCACCACAGAGTTTCTTATGCCGCTGCGCGGCCGCAGATCTACAAGTGACAAGATTCTAAGCTAGCATATAAATCAATGACTTAGAA
>DRJZ01000048.1 GCA_011052015.1 Acidiferrobacteraceae bacterium
CCGCTATCGGCGATCCAGCGGTCCACTGCAAGCATGGCCAATTTGATCAAATCTGCTGCGGTACCCTGCATGGGGGCGTTGATGGCGGTGCGTTCCGCGTATTGGCGGCGGGCCTGGTTACTGGCCTTGATCTCCGGGACATAGAGCCTGCGCCCGAATACGGTCTCGACATAGCCCTGGTCACGGGCCGTTTCGCGCATATGATCCATAAATTTTTGTACACCCGGATAGCGGTCAAAATAGAGCTTTACATATTCCTGGGCGCTGGCGCGGTCGATCTTGAGTTGTTTGGCCAGACCAAAGGCCGACATGCCGTAGATGAGACCAAAATTGATGGCCTTGGCGGTGCGTCTTTGGTCTGAGCTTACCGCTTCCGGCTCGCAGCCAAATACCTCGGCGGCGGTGGCCCGGTGGACGTCCAGGCCCTCGGCAAAGGCCTTTAGTAAGCTGTCATCAGCAGACAGGTGGGCCATGATGCGCAGTTCAATCTGGGAATAATCTGCGGCCAGTATCTTGAAACCCTTTTCCGGCACAAAGGCCTGGCGAATGCGTCGGCCTTCTTCGGTGCGTACCGGGATGTTCTGTAAATTGGGGTCGGACGAAGACAGTCTTCCGGTGGCCGCTACTGCCTGGTGGTAGGAGGTGTGTACTCGCCCGGTGCGGGCGTTGACCATCTCGGGCAGTTTGTCGGTATAGGTGGACTTGAGTTTGGCCATGCTCCGGTGTTCCAGGATCAACTGGGGCAGGGGATAGTCCAGGGCCAGTTCTTGCAATACCCCTTCGGCGGTGGAGGGGGCACCCTTGGGGGTCTTTTGTAGTACCGGGAGTTCTAGTTTATCGAAGAGAATCTCCTGAATCTGTTTAGGCGAACCCATGTTGAAGGGTTGGCCGGCATGTTCATAGGCTTCAAGTTCGATCTCCTGCATGCGTTTGGCCAACTCCCCGCTTTGCTTGCGCAGCATGGCGACGTCGATCTTCACTCCATTGCGTTCTATCCGCGACAACACCGATATCAGGGGCATCTCAATATCGTTAAACAATTTGCTCAGTGTCGGGGTATCATTCAGCCGTGGCCATAGAGTCTGGTGCAGGCGCAGGGTGATGTCGGCGTCTTCGGCGGCATAGGGGCCGGCCTGTTCCAGGGGGACCTCACTAAAATTGATCCTGTTTTTACCCTTGCCGGTAACTTCGTCGTATTTAATCGTTTTATGTCCTAAATATTTTAAGGCCAGGCTATCCATATCATGGCGGGAGGCGGTGCTATCGAGCACATAGGATTCCAGCATGGTGTCGTACGCGATGCCGTTCAGGGTGATACCGTAATTGGCCAGCACCGACATATCGTATTTTAAGTTCTGGCCGACCTTATGTTGTTTCGGGTCTTCGAGGATGGGCTTGATCTTTTTTAGCACGGTGTCCCGATCCAGTTGCTCTGGTGCGCCGGGGTAGTCATGGGCCAGGGGGACATAGGCGGCGGTCCCGGTTTGGTCGCTGAACGAGAGCCCCACCAGTTGTGCATTCATGGTGTTGAGGTCAGTGGTCTCGGTGTCGAAGGCGAACAGGGTTGCCTTTTTGAGGCGTATTAACCAAGCGTCGAGAGTTTTTTCGTCCAGCACTGTTTCGTAGTTGGCGGCCCCCGGTTCGGGCATCGTCCCGTCTCGTTGCTCACCGCTATCGCCGGACCTTCCTCCCAGGGCCGCCAGCCAATTCTTAAACTCCAACCGGGCAAACAGCTCCCGCAGACGATCCCGGTCCGGTGGTCTGCGCTTAAAATCCCGTGCCGAGTCATCCAGCTTGACGTCGCGCTTAATGGTCACCAGTTCACGAGATAAGGGCAGTTGATCCATGCTGTCACGCAGGTTTTCCCCCACCTTGCCAGGGATCTTGCCGGCATTTTTTATAATCCCGTCGAGAGAGCCATATTCCCCCAGCCATTTAACCGCAGTTTTGGGCCCCACCTTGGGCACACCGGGGATGTTGTCCACCTTGTCGCCGATAAGGGTGAGGTAATCAACGATGGCTCCGGCCGGTACGCCGAATTTTTCTATCACACCGTCGGGGTCGCTCAGGGTGTCGGTCATGGTGTTGATGAGGTGGATGTGCTGGGTTACAAGTTGGGCCAGGTCTTTGTCTCCGGTGGAAATCAGGACGTCTGTTTTGTCTTGGGCGGCATCATTGGCGAGGGTGCCAATGACATCATCGGCCTCTACCCCCTCAATGATCAGCATGGGCAGACCCATGGCAGTGACGATATCGTGGATGGGCTGAATCTGACCGCGCAGGTCGTCGGGCATTGGGGGTCGATTGGCCTTGTACTGGGCATACATGTCATGGCGAAAGGTCTTGCCCTTGGCGTCAAATATGACCACCATTTCATCGGGCTCATAGTCATTCACCAGTTTGCGCAACATATTGGTGACGCCGTATACCGCCCCGGTGGGTTCACCGTGCGAAGTGAGCAGGTTGGGCATGGCATGAAAGGCCCGATAAAGGTAGGACGAGCCGTCCACCAGGATGAGGGGTTTTTGTTTTGTCATGGTGTGGGCGGCCCCGATTTGGCTTATGAGTGATTTGTGCCCATACTACTTTATATGAGTGATGAAGGTAGCAAGCCGGGTAACCCCCGCTCTTTTTCCATGCCGTCCCGGGTCTTGTCCCGGGAGTCGTGGAAGATATTCCAGATCATGGCCGAATTCGTCGAAGGATTCGAGCGCTTGGCCTGTATTAGTCCGTCGGTCAGTATATTCGGGTCTGCCCGGACCTCGCCCGATCATCCTTATTACCGATTGGCCGAAGATATTGCCAGGCGCCTGTCCGATGCGGGTTTTGCGGTGGTCAGCGGCGGTGGGCCGGGGATCATGGAGGCGGCCAATAAAGGCGCTTTCAACGGCAAATCCCCCAGTGTGGGGCTGAATATTGTCCTGCCCCACGAGGAAGTGGCTAACCGATACCAAGATATTAGTTTGGTGTTCAGGCACTTTTTTGCCCGTAAGGTGAGTTTTGTTAAATATGCCTCGGCCTATGTCGTGTTGCCCGGTGGGTTCGGTACCTTGGATGAACTGGCGGAGATATTGACTCTGGTGCAGACTGGCAAGAGCCGCCGTATCCCCATTATCTTGGTGCATCCTGAGTTTTGGGCGGGTTTGATAGGCTGGTTTCAAGGCAAACTGGTCCCTGAAAAGGTCATCGATGAAGCTGATCTGGATTTGTTCGTGATGTTAGAGCGCCCCGAAGACGTGGTGGATGCTATTTTCAGGTATTATGAGTATCGTGGTTTTGAACCCTCGGAGGAAGAAGCCGAGATTCAGTTAAATCTATAGGTTGGGCGGCGATAGTCCCGACCAAGACAATAGAGGCAATGTTTATGCGAGTTAATTTTCTAGTGATTGCCATAAGTCTGATGGCGCCTGTCGCGATGGTCCAGGCCGAACAAAAGTTGCAGAAAATGCCTGATATACCGCCACCACCACCGGCACCCAAAGTTATCAAGGCGGATGATACCGATGGGGCGGTGTTACAGGAGGAAGGTCCGGTGGTGACCATTAAGACCGAAGATGACCGTAAGATTGAGGAATACCGGATCCGCGGCCGACTCTATATGATCAAGGTCACCATCAAGAATGCGCCACCCTACTACCTGATTGACCGTGATGGAGACGGCAATTTTGAAAGACGCCGCAGCGAATTGGATCCGCGTGTCTTCATCCCCATGTGGGTTATAAATCGCTGGTAACACAATGGCGTTCGTAGGGTGGTGGCTCCGGCTTTGGCCGGGAGCATAACCGCGTGATACTACATGATTAACACCGCTAAGGCCCACGATGGATGGGGATGGTATGTCTGTGCCTGGGTGTTGTTTGCCCGCAACCCAGGGATGTGGATCGCCTTGGCCCTGATCTATTTGCTCGTTATCCTGGTACTGGCCATGGGCGTGCCGTTTATAGGTGGTGTGGTGACCACGTTGATATCACCCGCCCTGCTAGGTGGCATGATGTTTGCGGCTCGTGAGGTAGAATTGGGCCGCAAGCTGGATCTGGCCTACTTATTTAAAGCATTCACCGATGACACCAAGACCTCTCCCATGATTATATTGGGGGCTATCACGTTGGGCATGTGGATGGTGATCTCCATGGTCATGGCATTTTTCTTTGTCGGTATTTTCATTGATGCGTTTTCCGAGAGTGGGTTTGATCTAAAAAACATTGATCCAGAATCGTTATTACAGATGGTCAATTCCGTACCGTTTCTTATTGGCACCTTTGTGGTCCTGAGTTTGTGGATGGCGGGCGCCATGGCGACATTCTACTCTCCAGCTTTGGTGATGTTGCGCGGCATGGACCCGTTTGCGGCATTGGTTACGAGTTTCAAGGCCGCACTGAGAAACTGGTTGTCCCTGCTGTTTATATTTTTTACTATAAGTGCCGTGTTCTTTATTGTGGCGGCATTGCCCTTTTTCCTGGGCCTGGTTTTATTTTTCCCTATTTACTTTATCGCCACTTATTGCAGCTACCGAACCGTGTTCCAATAGGCCGGATGGGGTGTGTGTATTATTATGGATTGTAGAGGTATTATTCAATGAATTTGTTCACAGTGTTGGGACGTAGCGCGGTGATAGGCGCACTTGCCTGCCTGCTGATGGCCATGGGCGCGGTCGCCCAGGCTGAGATCAGGTTTTATAAATTGACCAAGCATGGTGGACTGAAGCGCCAGGTATTCATGCGTAATGACGATAAGCCAGGTTGCCATAACACTTCGGGTACGCGCAAGGTTCATCGAATTGCGGTCATCGACTTTACCCATTGTAGTGTCTATGCCGAAAAGGATTGCAAGGACAAGTCTGTGCTACCGGCCTATTGGAAAAAGAAACCTGACCGTAAGGAGACCAAGCTGACCATAGGTTCACGCTGGTATCTAAACCCCGATGAGAATATCAAAGTGCGTGCCTGGCGCTGCGTGAAATAGCCAGGTTGCGAAATAAGTAGAGCCCCATGGCGGTCGGCATCTACTTTGGCAATGACCTGGGCCGTTATGGGTTTGGTCAGAACCATCCGTTTGGGCCGGACCGCATTTACGCCTTTTGGAAACAAACCGTCAAAGAGGGTTTGGACAAGAAGGTCTGTATCGGTGCCCCGGTCAGTGCTCAACGATCACAGATCGCGAGATTTCATACCGCCGAATATATTGATCGGGTCATACAACAGTCTGTCAGCGGTGAAGGATATTTGGACCGTGGTGATACCCCGGCCTTCAGGGGAGCGTTTGAGGCTGCGTCATTTGTGGTGGGCTCTGACCTGGACGCCCTGGATGCCATCATGTCTGGCAAGACCCCCCGCGTCTTTGTGCCTATTGCCGGTCTACATCATGCGCGACGCGATAGCGCCGCAGGGTTTTGCGTCTTCAACGACGTCGGTGTGTTGATCGAAACTCTGCGGACGGAGTTTGGTGTCCAGCGCGTGGCCTATGTGGACATCGATGCCCACCACGGTGATGGTGTGTTTTACGCTTTTGAAGAGGACCCGGATTTGATCTTTGCCGATATCCATGAAGATGGTCATTATCTCTATCCCGGTACCGGTTTTGCCCATGAGACCGGCAAGGGCAAGGCCACAGGCACCAAGCTCAATATTCCCATGGAGCCCGGTAGCGATGACGAGGCCTTCCATCGGGTGTGGCCACGGCTTGAAGAGTTTGTGCGTGCCGCCAAGCCCGAAATCATCTTACTGCAGGCTGGTGCCGACAGCATTAAAGATGACCCCATCACCCATATGTGTTTCAGTCCCCAGGCCCATGCACACACGACAAGACAATTGTGTAAGATTGCCGATGAGTTTTGCGACGGACGCCTGTTGGCCATGGGGGGTGGGGGTTACAACCGCAGGAATCTGGCCCTGGGTTGGAATGCGGTGGTAAGGGCGATGTTAGGATGACGGACATTTTGTGCTTCACAGTGAGCTTGCTCAAGAGGCGGGAAAAGGGAAAATAAAAATGGCATCAATTTATGATTTGAAACCGAAGTTTCAGGGTTTGCTCAGGCCTTTGACCAGAAAACTTGCAGAGGCAGGTGTGAGCGCCAATCAGGTAACACTCACTGCGGCATTGCTGTCGATAGTAGCGGGCATTTTGATTGCTATCCCGTCAAAACCCTCAACAGCCTTGATTAAAGTATAAGGAGAATAAAAGCCCCTTTCCCTAAAGTCCACAGTCGCTAAGGGTATAAAGGGGCGAACACGCCATGGAAGCGTGTCAGGCTGACCCTGGACGATGAGTTTCCATTAAATTAAGGGTAAAATGTGGCTCTCAATAAGGGTGATGGCTACCCCGGTTATGGCGAATACGATATTTGGGAGAGATCCTCCGAATAACTCTGTAAGGGAAAAATAATGAAAATTAACAAGATTCTATGGCTGGTTGCCGCTCTGTTTGTTGTTGGCTTAAGCGCCTGTGACTCCGATGATAAGCAGGAAGTATCAGACCAGAAGACCGCTGCTGCCGAGGTGGCCAAGATCTTCAATTGGCGCATGGTGACGACCTGGCCACCCAATTTTCCCATCTTCCAGGAAGGGGTGGAGCGATTTGCCGAAGAGGTCAAAATCATGTCCGGTGGCCGACTCAACATCAAAGTCTATGCCGGTGGGCAATTGGTGCCACCGTTACAAGCCTTTGATGCGGTATCCCAGGGCACGGTAGAAATGGGGCACGGTGCGGCCTACTACTGGGCCGGCAAAATTCCAGCGGCGCAATTTTTTACCGCAGTACCCTTTGGTATGAATGCCCAGGGTATGAATGCCTGGTTCTATGGTGGCGGTGGGCTCGAGCTGTGGAGAGAGATCTACAAGCCCTACAATCTGGTGCCTTTTCCCATGGGCAATACCGGTGTGCAGATGGGGGGTTGGTTTAACAAAAAAATTCAATCCATTAAAGATTTGGAAGGCCTCAAGATGCGTATCCCTGGTTTGGGGGGCAAGGTCCTGGCCAAGGCCGGTGGTACACCAGTGCTGTTGGCCGGCAGTGAAATCTATACTGCCCTGGAGCGAGGCACCATTGACGCCACCGAGTGGGTGGGTCCATTCCATGATTTGCGCCTGGGTCTGTATCGGGCCGCCAAGTTTTATTATTACCCCGGTTGGCACGAACCGGGTACTGCTCTGGAGTTGATCATCAATGACAAGGCTTGGCAAGGACTGCCCGATGATCTCAAACTTATTGTTGAGACTGCGGCACGTAGTGCGAGTCTCTTAATGTTTTCCGAGTTTGAGACCAAGAATCTGACTGCCCTGGAGACGCTCAAGAACCAATACAATGTTGAGGTCTACCGGTTTCCCCAAGAGGTTCTGGATGCCCTACGCAAGTTGGCGACCGAGGCCCTTGATGAAGAGGCGGCCAAAAATGCAGAATTTAAAAAGGTCTATGAGGCCTATAACAAATTTCGTGTCAGTAACGATGCCTGGAATGCCATATCGGAATCAGCCTATGCCCAGGCTCTGGGTAGATAGGTGTCTCTTAAAGTAGAGCAGGGATCCAGAGTAATTAATCATATATTAATCGTTTTAGCACCTTGTTCCCACGCTCCCGCGTGGGAATGCATATGTTTGGCTCGGTAGGGCAGGGCTATGGGTTCCC
>DRJZ01000049.1 GCA_011052015.1 Acidiferrobacteraceae bacterium
CAGCACATGCCGTTGGGCATTTTGCAAGACAGCGAGTTTGATGCACAAACGGAAATCTTCAATGTCGAGAAAGGCGACAAGGTCTATCTGTACAGTGATGGTGTGGTAGAGGCCGAGACACCGGATAAAGAGATTTTTGGTAGCGATCGGCTCAAGGCGCTTCTGAATACACAGGGGGATGACCGCTTTGAACGGGTATTGAGTGAATTGAAGGCCTTTACAGGCGCATCTAACCAGAATGATGACATTACCTTGGTGGAAATAACCTGCTGTGACATTCCTGCCGCAGAACACGAAGAAGATAATAGCGGTGACGAAGATTTCGTTTTGCCCTGGCAGCTATCGGTTTCTCTTTCAGTCAGGGAAATGCGCGAACAGGACCCCGTCGCTGAGTTGTCTGGCATGTTAGGATCATTGCCCGTGCTGGCAAGACACAAAGGGGTTTTGCATGTTCTACTGTCAGAAATGTATTCCAACGCGCTTGATCACAGCATCCTGGGGCTGGACAGTTTAAGTAAAGAAGATTATGAAAAGTTTTCAGACTATTACAAGGAGCGGGAAGCACAACTCCACAAACTGAAAGATGCCTCTATCGTTTTTGATTTGTCGTTTTTTCCTGACCCGAGTGAGCCGCGTCTGGAAATACGCATCCAGGATAGCGGCAAGGGCTATAAGGGGCATATTTCAAGTGACACGGATGACAAGCTTCATGGTCGTGGGTTGCAAATTATTAACAACTTTTGTGACAAGGTCTCATTTTCTGATAATGGCACAACCCTGGAAGCCCAGTATCGGCTGTGACGAAAAAGAGAAAAGGTCTTAAGGGCCTTCACCACAGAGGACACGGAGGACACAGAGTGATAACACATCTTTTCCTTTGTGACCCCCGTGTCCTCTGTGGTAAAAAATGTTGTCCTTAGTATCCTGATATTGACCACACCGACAACGCATTTCTAAAAGAAGTGCCCTTAATATATGGCGAGGGCTAAATTTAGTCAGATCCTCAGCGGGACGTGGTCAATACGTCCCTTTCTTTTGTAAAACGCCAACAAACCGTCGATTCGGTGGCCGGGTCGTGTCAAAACCACGGCAGGGTGGGGGGTATAGCCCGTTAACCTGCTGAATTTACAAGGGTTAAAACGCCACCCTCGGCTGGCATAGGATTTGCTAAACCCTGTTCAGACGTTCTGTGCCTCCCTTTCAGGTGTGCTTGCTCAGAGCTTTCCCAGTGTATGAAGTGAAATAGAACAGGAGAATGGCATGGCGCGCCCCCAGGACAAGGCCAAAGATGAACTGCTTCCCGACGGGGAAGAAGAAGAGGAAGAGAAAGAGCCGCGAGATTGGTCGGGCTTGTTCATGATGATGGGTGTCAGCATCGGCGCATTGCTGGTGGTGGGGATGTCCGTAGGCATCACGCTGTATTTGGTGAAAGATGACACACCCATGACGGTGTCCCTGGTGCCGGCACAGGAAGACACCAAGGCCGAGGGCGAAGAGGATGAGGAGGCCGAGGCTGACAAGCAAGCCGAGGCTGAAGAAGCCGAAGCTGACAAGCAAGCCGAGGCCGAAGAAGCCGAAGAAGAAGAGGTGGTACGGCCAGATAAGCCTCCTCTGTACAAGTCACTCAACCCACCCTTTACTGTCAATTTTGAGGTGGGTGGCCGTATCCATTTTCTGCAGGTCAGCCTGCAGGTTATGGCCCGGGATGCAAAGATTATTGATGCGGTGACCAATCACAAGCCCATGTTACGTAACAATATATTGCTAAAGCTTAGCGATCTGGATTATAGCCGCATCAGTGTGCGCGCCGGACGCGATGAAATGCGGAAACAGATACTCGAAGTGGTGCGCGAGAGTCTCAAGAAGGAGACCGAGAACTTCGAAGTCGAGGAAGTCTACTTTACCAACTTTGTGATGCAATAGTCCCATGGCCCAGGCTGACCTACTATCTCAAGACGAAGTCGATGCCCTGCTGCACGGTGTCGACGCCGGTGTGGTTGAAACCGAGACCGATGAACCGCCAAAGGAAGGCATACAATCTTTTGATTTCGCCAATCAGGATCGCATCGTTCGTGGGCGTATGCCCACTCTCGAAGTAATCAATGAACGTTTTGCGCGCCAGTTCCGTGTCAGTCTGTTTAATCAAATGCGCCGCACTGCGGAGATTTCTGTGGGCGGCGTGGACATGGTGAAGTTCTCGGAGTATGTGCAGCGGTTGTTAGTGCCTACCAGTTTGAATATGGTGCGCGTAAAACCTCTCCACGGTACTGCACTTTTTGTGTTTGACCCCAATCTGGTGTTCGTGTTGGTGGATTGTTTTTTTGGGGGCGATGGTAGTTACCACGCCAAGATTGAAGGCCGTGATTTTACCGAGACCGAGACCCGGGTTGTGCATTTGGTGTTGGAGCAGGCATTTGGAGATCTAAAAGATGCCTGGTCTGGCCTGATGGATGTGGATTTTGAATTTGTGAGTTCCGATGTCAACCCTCAGTTTGCCAATATCGTCAGCCCCAGTGAAGTAGTGGTGGTGTCCAGTTTCCATATTGAGATGGAGGGCGGCGGCGGTGACCTGCATGTGACCATGCCTTATTCCATGCTCGAACCCATGCGTGAGATGTTGGACGCGGGTCTGCAAAGTGATCGTGGCGAAATCGACAATCGTTGGGTCAATACCCTGCGTGCCGAGATTGAATCTGCGCGGGTGGAACTGTGCAGTGTTCTGACCGAGACCCAGATCAAGGTACGAGATCTGCTCGCCCTGAAACCCGGTGATGTGATCCCGGTGGATGTCCCCGAGTTGGTGGTGGTAACCGCCGAGTCGATTCCCATTTTTCGCGGCAAGTTGGGGGTTTCTGGTGGCAGTGTGGCCATCCGCATGGTGAAGACCATTGAATCAACGGCCTGAGCCCGGTGCTGCCGGCGCGGTATTGGCCCGAGGTGTACTTAACAAAGAAGTACGAAAGTTAGCAACATAAGGACGAACACTACGGAGTAGCTTATGAGTGAGACCGATAAAACGACAGCGGCTGATGGCGCCAATTGGGACTCCGCCATGGAGGAGCAGGCCAACGCCGGTACGGCGCAACCCGCACCCATGGAGAGCCTGCAGGATCAATCCGGTGGCACCACTATCGGTGGCGGCAATATGGAAATGATCCTTGAGATACCGGTTACGGTATCTATGGAAATAGGGCGCACCAACATGAATATCCGCAACCTGTTGCAACTCAACCAAGGTTCGGTCGTCGAACTGGACCGCCTGGCGGGAGAGCCCATGGATGTGCTGGTCAATGGCACCCTCATTGCCCACGGCGAAGTGGTGGTGGTGAACGAGAAGTTTGGCATCCGCCTGACCGATGTGATCAGCCCGGCTGATCGTCTCAAAAAATTAAAATGATTCAGGTGGATGGCATGAAGCGAACCCCTAACAACGAGCATGTACCGGGGGGGGCTGTCCGTGGACTGCTCCTGCTGGTGCTTTGTTCACCCTTGTCTTCCTGGGCCCTGAAAGATAACGTCGGGCAAGAAGCCGTGGCGCCGCCGGTGGCCGGGTTGTTGCAATTGAGCCTGGGCCTGTTGGCGGTATTGGCTACCATTGGTTTGTGTGCCTGGCTGTTTCGGCGCCTGTCGCGGTTTCAGCCCGGCGCCCAAAGCGCCTTGCATATTGAGGCCGGTCTGTCCCTGGGCGCACGCGAACGGGTGGTGTTAATGCGGGTGGGAAGCCAGCGTTTATTGTTGGGGGTGGCCCCAGGGCGTATCCAGACCCTGTATGTATTGGAAGAGGGTCTGGAAGATCTGACCGTGGATACTGAAGCACACACCCCGTTGGCAAACAAGTTTTCGAGCGTGATGAGCCACCTTGGAATCATGCCAGGGCGCATATCCAGGCCCTCTACTCAATCCTTGAGGACCCCGGTGGTGGGGTCGTCGGAGTCCTCATCATGAGCCTTCATCGCCGGCGGTTTGTTCAGATACTGTTAGCGGTGCTAATGCTGGCGCCCGGTATTGTGGCCCACGCCCAGAATTTGCCCGCATTACTGACTATTAACAGTCCTGTCGGCGGCCAAGGTTTTTCCGTAAGCATTCAAATTCTGGCGATCATGACGGCGTTGACGCTGTTGCCCGCAGCACTGATGATGATGACGTCTTTCGCCCGCATAATCATTGTGTTGGCCATTTTGAGGCAGGCCTTGGGCATGACCACGACACCGTCTAACCAGATTCTTATCGGTATCACCCTGTTTCTGACCCTATTCATTATGGCCCCGGTGTTCGACAAGATTAACACCGATGCCGTGCAGCCCTATATGAGTGAAAAGATAGAAACCAAGGAGGCACTGGAGCGAGCCGGCAAACCCTTTCGTGAGTTCATGACCAATCAGACCCGTGACTCAGACCTGTCATTGTTTGCACGCCTGTCCGGGGAAGAAGAGGGGACGGTTGACCCCAAGACAGTCAGTTTTTCTGTGTTGGCGCCGGCCTTTGTGACCAGTGAGCTCAAGACCGCTTTTCAGATGGGATTTTTGTTGTTTATTCCATTTCTGGTCATCGATCTGGTTGTGGCCAGTGTGCTTATGGCCATGGGTATGCTGATGTTGTCGCCCATGCTGATTTCACTGCCCTTCAAGATCATGTTGTTTGTGGTAGTCGACGGCTGGGCCTTGGTCATTGGCACCCTGGCATCCAGTTTTTACATATAGGCGTAGTCATGACCCAGGATACCGTTATCAGCATATTTCAACAGACCCTGGAGTTGCTGGTGTTGTTGATTTCCATGATGTTGTTGCCCGCCCTGGCCGTGGGCCTGCTGGTCAGCATGTTCCAGGCCGCCACCCAGATTAACGAGCAGACTTTAAGTTTTATTCCCAAATTATTGATCACCCTGGCCACCTTAATGTTGGCGGGACCGTGGATGCTGCAAGTGGTGGTGGACTACACCCGCCGCCTGTTTGAAAGCATTCCCGCGCTGATTGGCTGACGCCGGCGCGCTACGACCTGGGACTCATGATGTCAGGCTTCACAAGACGGCACGGGTCCGCAGGGATGAATAGTGAGGTATTTATATTAGGGCGCTTCTTATTAATTGATAATACCTTCTCCCTCCGGGAGAAGGTGAGAGCCTGCCCTGGACTCGATTCAGGGATGAGGGGATATTAAAATCAATAACTTATCTTTGTTTTATTCCCTCGACCTCTCCCGGAGGGAGAGGGTATTAATAGAAATGCTCATTAATTGTAGGAGCTCGCTCCTGCAAGGGTATCTTGCGGCGTGTCTTGATAAGAATAAGTGGGCGCCATGAAGTTCAGCAGCATCGAACTGATTCAACTCCTTAACCATTATCTGTGGCCGTTCTTTCGCATCGGCGCCACTGTTGCGGTGGCGCCGATCTTTGGTGCGCGCACGGTACCGGCCAGACTGCGCCTGGGTTTGGCGGTCATGCTCACCATCGTTATCGCACCCTTGCTGCCGATGCCGCCGACCATCGACCCCGTTAGTGTGCAGGGCATGCTGGTGACTGCCCAGCAAGTGTTGATTGGACTGGCCATGGGTTTCGCGGTGTTGTTGATATTCGGGGCGTTTGTCCTCGGTGGTCAGGTCTTTGCTATGCAGATGGGCCTGGGTTTTGCCGCCATGGTGGACCCACAACGTGGTGTCCAGGTCCCCATGGTCAGTCAGTTTTATGTCTTGGTGGCCACGCTCATTTTTTTGACCATGGATGGTCACCTCGTGCTCATTAGCGTGTTGGCGGGTAGTTTCGAGACCATACCGGTAGGGGTTCATGGTCTGGGGCCGGCAGGTCTGTGGACCCTGGTGTCATGGATTAGCGACATGTTTGTGGGCGCGATATTAATGGCCCTGCCTGCGATTACCACCTTGATGCTGGTGAACATTGCCTTCGGCGTGATGATGCGTGCCGCACCCCAACTCAATATTTTTGCGGTGGGTTTCCCCATCAGCCTGACTCTGGGATTTGTGATCATGTTGGTGATGTTGCCCAATGTGGCACCGCGTTTGGTGACCTTGGTCGGGGAAAACTTCGCCATGATAGGCCGCATGTTGGCGGCGGGTACTTAGCCTATGCCTGCCGACCAGGGCCAGGAACGTACCGAACAGGCGACACCGAAACGTCTGCGCGAGTCCCGGGAAAAGGGCCAGGTCGCCCGCTCGCGGGAATTGGCCACCCTGGCAGTGATGATGGCGGGCGCCGGCTCCCTGTTTGCATTGGGTGATGGTCTTATTGATGGTTTGGCGAATATGATTACCCGCGCCTTGCAAGTGGACCGGGCCCAGTTGTTTGATGCATCGGCCGGCAGTGCGGCCTTGTCCGACGCGATTTTGGACGCCCTGGGCACCTTTGTGCCCCTACTGGTATTGGTCACCCTGGCCGCAGTGTTGGCCCCCATGGCCCTGGGGGGTTGGGTATTTAGCGCCAAGGCATTTGGTTTCAAGTGGGAGAAACTCGATCCCATAAAAGGTCTGGGCAAGCTCTTTTCTGCCCGTGGTTTGATGGAGTTGGTCAAGGCGTTGGCCAAGTTTGCGGTGGTGTCCACGGTAGCGGTCATTCTAATGTTGGGTTTGGTCGACGTGTTACTCAACTTAGGTCGCGAACCCATCGGCCCGGCTCTGGCCCATAGCGGTCATGTGTTGGGTTGGTCCTTTCTGGTGATCAGCATGTCACTGATTGTGATTACGGTGGTGGATGTGCCCTTCCAGATCTGGAATCACGCCAAGGAATTAAAAATGACCCGGCAAGAAATCAAGGATGAGTTCAAGGAAACCGAGGGCCGCCCGGAGGTCAAGAGTCGCATCCGTCAATTGCAACGCGAACTTTCCCAACGACGCATGATGGAAGAGGTCCCCAAGGCCGATGTTATTGTGACCAACCCGGTACGGTTTGCCATCGCACTTCGTTATGACACCTTAAAGGGCGGCGCGCCGGTGGTGGTGGCCAAGGGCCGCGACCTGATTGCCGCTCATATTAGGGAGGTCGGTACAGCTAACAATGTGCCCATGATGTCGGCGCCGCCCCTGGCCCGCGCCCTGTATTTTAGCGTGGAACTGGGGGGCGAAATACCGGCAGGCTTGTATCTCGCCGTGGCCCAGGTATTGGCCTATGTGTTTGAACTCAAACGTGCCCACGCCGAGTCCGGTCCAGCCCCGACCAAACCCACCGATCTGCCCATCCCCGATGAGTTTCAAAGATGACTCCACATTGCACTAAGGGGCGCTCAGGTTTTTGCCACAGAGACACAGAGGGCACAGAGAAAGGCATGCCGTCAAAGCGCATCCGCAATTTATTTGATGCCATAACATATAAGGCTATTCTCCGTGCGCTCTGTGTCTCTGTGGCTGTTTGCCTATTCAAAGTAGGGAAGAGCCAACAAATTAACAATGATTTAATGTCTGTTTTTCTGGCGCGGTATCCCGCTTTGTGGGGAGATAAAAATGGCCACCGCTAGCGCAACCCTGAGCTTCCAGACCCTGGCGCGCGCCGGTTTGGGGGCGCCGATTCTGCTTGTCATGATGTTGTCCATGATGGTGCTGCCGTTGCCGCCCATCCTGTTGGATATCCTGTTTAGCTTTAATATTTCACTGGCGCTGATCGTGTTGTTGGTGGTGGTCTACTCGTCACGACCTCTGGATTTCGCTGTTTTCCCCACCGTGTTGTTGGTTACCACCCTGTTACGGCTTGCCCTCAATGTGGCCTCTACCCGGGTGGTGTTGCTGGAGGGACACACCGGGACCGATGCCGCTGGCCAGGTGATCCGGGCCTTTGGTGATTTTGTGGTCGGGGGGAACTACACCGTGGGTCTGGTGGTGTTTTTTATATTGGTCCTGATCAACTTTGTAGTCGTCACCAAAGGTGCCGGGCGCATTTCTGAGGTCAGTGCGCGGTTTACCCTGGACGCCATGCCCGGCAAGCAAATGGCCGTCGATGCCGATCTCAATGCGGGTCTGATCAATCAGGAGCAGGCCCGGTTACGGCGTACCGAGATCACCGACGAGGCGGATTTTTATGGCGCCATGGATGGCGCCAGTAAGTTTGTCCGCGGCGATGCGGTGGCCGGTATCTTAATATTGTTCATTAATCTTATTGGTGGTTTGTTTATCGGTGTGTTTCAGCACGATTTGTCGTTCGCGGATGCGGCTCAGGTCTACGCCTTGTTGACTATTGGTGATGGCCTGGTGGCGCAGATCCCGGCCCTGGTGTTGTCCAGTAGCGCCGCTATTATGGTGACCCGGGTATCTACGGCCCAGGATATGGGGAGTCAGATCATCAGTCAGATGTTTTCCAGCCCACAGGCCCTGGCGGTGACCGCCGGGGTGATCGGCATGATCGGGATAATTCCCGGTATGCCCAATGTGGCCTTTCTTACCCTGGCGGCGGCCACCGGCGGAGCCGCCTATATGGTCTATTCCCGCCAACGGCTTGCCCAGGACGTGGCTGCACCGGTGGTAAAAAAAGAGGCCACGGCGCCGGTCGAGTTGGGTTGGGACGATGTCGCGCCCCTGGACATGATCGGTCTGGAGGTGGGTTACCGGCTCATCCCCCTGGTGGACGTCAACCAGGGCGGTCAACTCATGGCGCGGATTAAAGGGGTGCGTAAAAAATTGTCCCAGGAACTCGGTTTTCTGATCCCGCCGGTACATATCCGTGACAACCTGGAGCTGGGTGCCAACAATTACCGTATTACCCTGGCGGGAGTGATTGCCGGTGAGGCCGAGGTGTATTCGGAACGGGAGTTGGCCATCAACCCGGGCAAGGTGTTCGGTACTGTCACCGGTATACCCGGCAAAGATCCGGCCTTTGGTCTGGAGGCGGTGTGGATTGAGGCCGGACAACGGGACCAGGCCCAGACCTTGGGCTACACCGTGGTCGATAGTGGCACCGTGGTCGCTACCCACCTCAGCCAATTGCTGCAAAAGTATGCCCACGAATTGCTTGGCCGCGAGGAGGTCCAGCAACTTCTCGACAATCTGGCCAAGACTGCC
Source organism: Acidiferrobacteraceae bacterium (assembly GCA_011052015.1). Taxonomy (GTDB): domain Bacteria; phylum Pseudomonadota; class Gammaproteobacteria; order HyVt-429; family HyVt-429; genus HyVt-429. The sequence goes on from DRJZ01000049.1 coordinate 8,995, forward strand.
CCTAAACTGGTGGAAGATCTTAAAACATTACCCCCTGGTCTGGCCCTCAAAGTGCTGCAGAACCTGCTGGAGGAGGGTGTGCCGATCCGGGATATCCGCAGTATTGCCGAAACCTTGGCGGCCCAATCGGCCACAAGTCAAGATCCCGCCATTCTTACCGCCGCAGTGCGTATCCGTCTGGCCCGAGCCATCGTCCAGGACATCATTGGGACCGCGCCTGAACTGCCTGTCATCACCCTTGATCCGGCGCTGGAACAGATATTGCAACAGGCTCTACAGGCAGCAGATGAGGGTAGTCCCGGATTTGAACCCGGCTTGGCTGACCGCCTGCACAAGTCCCTGCGTGAAAGCGCCCAGCGCCAGGAGGCCACCGGGCAACCGGCGGTGCTGTTGGTGGCTGCGTCCCTGCGGCCGGTATTGGCTCGATTTGTGGGACAGATTATTTCCGGGATGCATGTGTTGTCGTTTAACGAAGTGCCCGATAACAAGCAAATCAAAATTGTGGCGACAGTGGGTCAGTAAGTTCATATGAAGATAAAACGATTCTTTGCAGCAGATATACGTGATGCCATGCGTCAAGTGCGTGCCGAGCAGGGACCCGACGCGGTTATCCTGTCCAATCGCACGGTACAAGATGGGGTCGAAATCGTAGCCGCAGTGGAGTTTGACGAAAACCTGTTAAATGATCTGACGGCCCCAGTTCCATCGGCGGTGATGCCGGCGCCAGCTCGGGATCAGGTCCGGTCGCAAACGCCACGTCCAGCCCCAGCCTCGACTCTGGTCCGGTCTGGGCGGCCCAAGCGTCAACACAATCCTTCGGTTCGGTCCCCGTCTCGATCCCGGCGCCAACCCAAGCCTGCGGCAAAACCCAAAATTATGTGGTCACAGGAGCCCACCCTGGTGCAGATGCGCAGCGAAATCCAGGCGGTGCGCGACTTATTAGAACACCAGGTATCTGGCCTGGCCTGGGGCGAGATGGTACGACAGAAGCCTCAACGCACCCGGTTATTGCGATTGTTGTTGGAATCGGGTTTTTCATCGCGTCTCTGTTTGGGGGTTAGCCAACGTATTCCCGATGGTTTGAGTTATCCCCAGGCAAGACGTTTGGCCTTGGGAATTCTCGCCCACCAGATACCGGTGACCGGCGACGATATAATGGATCAAGGTGGCGTGATTGCGGTGGTCGGTTCTACCGGTGTGGGCAAAACTACCACCGTTGCCAAGATTGCGGCCCGGTTTGCCCTGCGTCACGGTGCCCGCCAGGTGGCCCTGATCACCACCGATAATTATCGCATCGGCGCCCACGAACAGATTCGCACCTATGCCAAGGTCATGGATGTGCCCTTGCGCCGTGTCGCCAGTACCGAAGAATTGCAAGCAGCTTTGCGCAGCCTGGGCAGTAAGCGCCTGGTGCTCATTGATACTGCGGGCATGAGCCAACGTGACGTACGGCTGGCTTCCCAGTTTAAGATGATCAAAAGCGGTGGTGCCGCGATCAAGAGTTATCTGGTCCTGGCCGCTAACGCCCAGTTGCCAGCCATGGACGAGATTGTTAACGCCTTTGCCGGCTCGGGGCTTTGTGGTTGTATCCTCAGCAAGGTTGATGAGGCCACCAGTTTAGGCGCGGCACTGAGTACGATCATCCAGCATAAATTACCGGTGGCCTATTTTAGCGATGGCCAGGCAGTACCGGAGGATTTACACCCGGCCAGGCCTCACGGTTTGGTGAGCCGCAGTGTGGTGCTGACTCACCAGACAACCCGTCGCCAGCGCCGCAACGATAGCCAGGGTAATCCTCTGGAGTTTGCCGACATGCTGTCACCGGACCAGACAAAGGAAGCACAGGTCACCGATGCGGTGTCTTTGTCCATGGCGTTTGGAGATCGCTGGCAAAATGCTCATGCCTGAGATGGGGACTGACCAAGCAGCGGGCCTACGACGGATGGTCAACCCGCAACCGGTACGTGTGATCGCCGTTGCCAGCGGTAAGGGCGGTGTGGGTAAAACCAGTATCTCAGTGAATCTTGCCGTGGGCATGGCCCTCAATGGTAAACGGGTCATGCTCATGGATGCGGATTTGGGCTTGGCCAACATCGATGTGATGCTGGGTCTGCAACCCCGATACAACCTGTCCCATGTGATCAGCGGTGAGCGGACTTTAGAAGAGATATTGGTGGAAGGTCCAGCGGGGATCAATATTGTGCCGGCCTCTTCAGGGGTGGCGAGTATGGCCAATCTCAGTCCTGCTGAACACGCCGGCCTGGTGCGTGCGTTTAGCGATTTGGGTCTGCCTGTCGATGTGCTTATTGTCGATACCCCGGCGGGAATCTCCGACAGTGTAATCAGCTTCAGCCGGGCCGCCCATGATGTGTTGATCGTGGTGTGTGACGAACCGGCCTCGATTACCGATGCCTATGCCGTGATCAAGGTTTTGAGCCGGGAGCATGGGCTTTGTCGATTTCACATGCTCGCCAACATGGCGCGTGGTATGCAACAGGGACGTGAGTTATTTGGCAAGATGTCACGCGTTACCGATCGGTTTTTGGATGTGTCTTTAGACTATATGGGCGCGGTTCCCATTGATGAGAGCGTCTATAAATCCGTCCAAAAGCAGCAGGCGGTGGTGGAGGCCTATCCTTCCAGTCAGGCGGCGCGCACCCTAAAGCGTCTGGCGCAACAGATAGATCGGTGGCCCATGCCAGCCCAGGCCAATGGCCAGTTGGAGTTTTTTGTGGAACGCCTTATCCAAAGCGGTGATAGGCCATTGCGGGAGGTGCAGTGAGCGTACTCGCCTCCTACGCCCAGACCCCCATCGGATCGCCGGATGACTTGGTCGTGCGTCATGCCCCCCTGGTCAAACGTATTGCCGGTCACCTGTTGGGCCGATTGCCTTCCAGCGTGCAGGCCGATGACCTTGTTCAGGCGGGCCTGATCGGATTGTTAGAGGCCGCACGTAATTATGATGCCAATCATGGCGCCAGTTTCGAAACCTATGCCGGTATCCGCATACGCGGCGCCATGCTGGACGAGATTCGACGCAACAATTGGGCGCCCCGCTCGGTCTTTCGTAAGGCCAGGCAGGTTTCCGATGCCATGAGAAAAGTGGAAAACCGTTTGGGCAGGGATGCCCATGACTATGAAGTGGCCGAAGAATTGGGTGTGCCCATCAGCGACTATCACCGCTTGTTACAACAGGCCCGCGGCCACAACCTGTTCAGCATCGACGATGTCGGTGAGGGTGATCTGGTTCAGGAAGGTGGGCCGAGTCCGCTGGAGAATTTGCAAAAGCATGATTTCAAACGCAGTCTGGCCAAGGCCATCGGCTGCCTTCCGGAACGTGAACAACTGGTGCTGTCGCTATACTACGATGAAGAGTTGAATTTAAGAGAAATTGGCGAAGTGCTGGGTGTGAGTGAATCCCGCGTCAGCCAGATTCATAGTCAAGCAGTGTTGCGTCTGCAATCACGTATGAGCACGTGGTTGGCAGTGTAGGTTTAATGTTTGGATTATTCAAAAATATACAGCTTAAGAAATTGTGGGGTAAATCATGGATAAAGAAATGAAAATTCTGGTCGTAGATGATTTCTCTACCATGCGGCGGATCATCAAAAATCTACTGCGTGAGCTGGGTTTCCATAACACGACCGAGGCAGATGACGGCATGACGGCGCTGCCGATACTAAAAAAGACGAGTTTCGACTTTCTCATCACGGACTGGAATATGCCTGGTATGACCGGGATCGATTTGCTTAAGGCGGTACGGGCAGATCCAGAGATTTGTCATCTACCTGTGCTGATGGTGACTGCGGAGCGCAAGCGCGAAAATATCGTTGTTGCGGCCGAGGCCGGTGTCAATGGTTACATCGTCAAACCCTTTACCGCAATGACGCTACGCGAAAAGATGGAAAAGATCTTTCAACGCCTGGAGTCGGAAAACCCACAAGAGGCGCAAGCCTAGGAGGGGACATGGCCAACGAAGCAAAACAAACCGTCATCCACGATAACCCGGCCGAGGCGCTGGCCTTTGCGCGTGAGTTGGTTGCCAGTATAGAGGAGGGGGAAAAGGATGAGGCCAATAGTATCCTCAACAAGCTGACTGCCCAGCGTGATGGTGACATGTTTCAGAATCTCGGTGAGCTGACACGCAACCTGCATGAGGCCTTGCACAATATTTATTTGGATGACCGCATTGTGGCCATAGCGCAGGAAGAGATGCCTAATGCTCAGGAACGTTTGGACTACGTTATTACCATGACCGACCGGGCGGCGCACCGGACATTGAATGCGGTGGAGGAAGGCCTGCCTTTGTCCAATCAACTCAGGCAACGATCTGAGGAACTGACAAAGAGGTGGCAGCGGTTTTGCAATCGCCAGATGGATGTGGAGGAGTTTAAAACTTTTAGCGCAGAGGTGGGCGAGTTTTTAGGCATCACCCATAGTCATGCCACCTCACTGCATGAACAGTTGTCCGAGGTTCTGGTAGCCCAGGATTATCAAGACCTGACCGGCCAGGTCATCAAGCAAATCATCAGCCTCGCCAAAGAGATTGAAGATGCTCTGGTGGGAATGATCCGGGCCGGTGGCGCCCGTCAGGACGACCCCGAACAGGCGAAAAAAGAAAGAGATGCCAAGTGGGGTGACGGCGAACATCTTGCTGGACCCGTACCCGGAAAAGAACACATCGCAAGTGCGGTGTCTGATCAGAACGATGTGGACGAGTTGCTTTCGAGCCTGGGGTTCTGATTGTGCCTGTAATGAGAATCATGGTGATAAATCCACGCGGTGGATACGGGGGTAGTTTATGTCTTTAGAAGTTGATGAAGAGATCCTGCAAGATTTCCTTGTTGAGGCTGAAGAGGCACTGGAGGTTCTGAATAGTTCTTTGGTGGATCTGGAGCAGGATCCGGAGAACGAGGATCTGCTTAACAAGGTATTCCGCGGATTCCATAACATTAAGGGTGGCGCAGGGTTCCTCAACATCCCCGCCCTGGTGGACCTATGCCATGGCGCGGAAGAGGTCTTTAGTGTATTGCGCCAGGGTGAACGCCGCATCGATGCGGAACTCATGGATGTGGTCCTGAGTTCGGTGGACAGTGTCACCTATATGATGGAGCAGGTGCAGGCGGGCAGCGCACCAGAGCCCGCAGACCCGGCGTTGATTGATCGCCTGGCCCGATTTGCGGTAGCGGATAACGGAGATCAAGAAGACCCCGTTGCCGATGCAGCGCAGCCTGTGGTGGCGGATACCTCTGCCCAGTCCGATGTAGATGCCGGTGCAGGATCTACTGGGGTAGCAACAGCTGACCCCGCAGATGAAGATGCCGATGCCGCCGATCAAGCCTTTGATCAGTTGTTGGAAGCTTCTCGGCAGAGCCCTGTCCCCGATGATGCCCCGCTGGTCACCCCCGGACCGGATATGAGCAACGAGGACTATGCCAATCTACTTGATGCCATGGATACAACGGCGGCGGCAAAGGCTCAGGCGGTCCCGGCGAAGGCCCAATCCGATGCCGGCGAGATCAGCGACGACGAGTTTGAAAATCTTTTGGATGCGCTTCATGGCAAGGGCAAACAACCCGGTGCATCTAAGATGCCCACTGTCGCTGCGGCCAAAACGTCCGCACAGAAACCGGCGCCGGCGCCTGCCGGCGAGATCAGCGATGACGAGTTTGAAAATCTTTTGGACGATCTCCATGGCAAGGGCAAACACGCCGGTCGGCCCCAGGGCGCCGCGTCTACCCACAAGATCCCAGCGGTGGCCCAGTCTGTCGCCCCACCTCCAGCCATGCCCCATGCCGCAGCTGACAGTGAGGCTGGCAATAAACCTCCTACGCCACCCCAATCCGCCTCTGCCGCAAAGGCCGATGGCGGTGGGGTCAAGGTTGAGGCCTCGGTACGGGTGGACACCAAACGCCTGGATGACATCATGAATATGGTGGGTGAACTGGTGTTAGTGCGCAATCGCTTTGCCAAGTTGCGCGAGACCCAATCTGATGAAGCCTTTGTCACTGCGGTGGGTAATCTGGATGTGGTGACATCAGATCTGCAACTGGCGGTGATGAAGACCCGTATGCAGCCCATTAAAAAGGTGTTTGCCCGTTTTCCCCGCCTGGTTAGAGACCTTTCCCGGAGCCTTAATAAGGATGTGGCCTTGGAGATGCAGGGCGAGGAGACTGATCTGGATAAAAATCTGGTGGAGGCCCTGGCCGACCCGCTTATCCATCTGGTCCGTAATGCCGTTGATCACGGAATCGAATCTGCCGAAGAGCGGGCCGCCAAGCATAAACCCGTCCAGGCCACGGTGACGTTGACCGCTGAACAAGAGGGTGACCATATTCGCTTAACGGTGGCCGATGATGGTGGTGGCATTGATATTAAAGTGTTACGCAAGAAGGCGGTGGAGAAGGGCTTGGTGGATGCAGATGAGGTCGGGCGCTATACCGATCAGGAGTGCCTCAACCTCATTTTTTTGCCGGGCTTTAGCACCAAAAAGAGTGTCTCCAATGTCTCTGGCCGCGGTGTAGGGATGGATGTGGTCAAAACCAGTATTGCCAAGCTCAATGGGGCCATAGAAATCGAGACCGAAGCAGACAAGGGCACACGCTTTTATATCAAGGTGCCGTTGACCTTGGCGATTATGCCCACCCTCATGGTTATAGTGGGCAAACGTATTTATGCCATGCCCTTGTTAAGCATTGTCGAGATCATCGACTACGAGCCCAAGGACACCAAGCTCATCAATGGCCAGCAAGTGGTAATGATGAGGGGCAAACCTTTACCCCTGTTCTCTTTGCGCCGATGGCTGCTTGAGGGCCAGGATCGATTTGCCGAGGTCGAGGGTGGCCATGTGGTGGTGGTGGGGGTTGGCGCGCAAAAGGTGGGCCTGATGGTGGACAGTCTATTGGGACAAGAGGAAGTGGTGATCAAACCCTTGGGCGTATTGTTGCAAGGTACGCCTGGGCTGTCGGGGGCCACCATAACCGGTAGCGGACAGATTGCACTGATTCTCGATTTTCCCAGTTTAATCAAGGCCTATGCCAATCGTATCGGGGAGGTAGCCTAATGACATGTCGTGTATTGGTTGTAGATGATTCGGGTTTTTATCGGCGCCGCTTAACGGAGATGCTGTCCATGAGCCCGGAGATTGAGATTATCGGCGCCGCTAAGGATGGGCAAGAAGCGGTGACCCTGACCGCCGAGTTGCGGCCTGATGTGGTGATGATGGATGTAGAAATGCCCGTGCTTGATGGGATCAGCGCGGTGCGCCAGATTATGGCGCGTTGCCCCACCTCTATTATGATGTTTTCGTCTCTCACCCACGAAGGCGCCAAGGCTACCTTGGATGCATTGGACGCGGGCGCCGCAGATTTTATGCCTAAGAATCTTGAGCTCATCGCTACTAACCGGGAACAAGCATCCAAAGAAATTATCAGCCGGGTGTTGGCCTTGGTCAAACAGCCCAGACTACGCCAACTGGCCACCCCGGCCCCGGTGGCGGCCATGGCGAGCGCCGCTACGGTTGTCCCTCAGGCGGATACACCGCCCCCATTGGTTCGGGCGTCAGCCCCAGCCCAGTATAAGTTGGTGGTGATAGGGACTTCTACCGGTGGCCCGGTGGCCTTGCGCACCATCTTGTCAGAATTGGCCGAAAACTTTCCTGTGCCTATCGTGATGGTGCAGCACATGCCCTCCGGATTTACCCAGGCCTTTGCCGAACGCCTTGATCAAACTTGTAATATCAGTGTGCGTGAGGCCAGTGATGGTGATGAACTCAAGGCCGGTTCCGCCCTGCTTGCCCCCGGTGGCCGCCAGCTTACCGTGCAACAAGCCAATGGCAAGTTGGTGGTGCGTATACGTGATAGCGAAGCTGGGGAGTATTACAAGCCCTGTGTCGATGTGAGCTTAAAATCAACCGCCGAGGCCCTGGCCGGTCAAGTGCTGGTGGTCATGCTCACCGGTATGGGCGCCGATGGTTGCGATGGTGCAAAGCTGCTCAAGGACAAGGGTGCTACGGTATGGGCCCAGGATGAGGCCAGTTGCGTGGTCTACGGTATGCCTCGGGCGGTGCAAGAGGCCGGGATCGTGGATCAGGTCCTGTCTTTGGGTCAAGTCGCAACGGCCCTGAGCCGGAGGGTAAACGGCAGTGCACATTAAACATCCTACCCCACAACTGCTACCGTCATTCCGGCATGTTTTTAGCCGGAAGCCAGTGACTTCAACGATTTTGAAGTTAACCGGACAGCAGTTTCATTTTGCAGGAGTAGGGTTGTGAATATTTGGGCAGTGGCGAATCAAAAAGGTGGGGTAGGTAAGACCACCACCACCGTGACCCTGGCGGGTCTGTTGGTTCAACGTGGCTATCGTGTGTTGGTGCTGGATCTGGATCCCCATGGATCGCTTACCAGCTATTTTGGTTTCGATCCCGATGCAGTAGAAGAGAGCATCTATACCTTATTTGACATGGCCAGCCGGAAGTCGGCGGTATTAGCCGAAGATGTCTTGCTGCAAACAGACATCGAACGGTTGGACCTGTTGCCTGCGGCACCGGCATTGGCCACTTTAGATCGGCAACTGGGGGTGATGCAGGGCATGGGTTTGGTCTTGAAGCGTGCCCTGGGGTCCCTGTCGGAGCAGTATGATTTTGCCATCATGGATTGTCCGCCAGTGCTGGGCGTGCTTATGGTCAATGCCCTGGCTGCTTGTGAACGTCTGCTCATCCCGGTGCAGACCGACTTTCTTGCCCTCAAGGGCCTGGAGCGCATGATGCGCACCTTATCCATGATTATGCGCGCCCGTCATACCCAGGTGCCCTGTACTATTATCCCCACCATGTTTGATGCTGAGATCTGGTCTTGCTTGGAGAGTTTGCAAACACTCAAGCAGCGTTACAACGGTGAGTTGTGGCAGGCCGAGGTGCCGGTGGACAGCCAATTTCGGGATGCCAGCCGTACCGGTATGCCCCTACCCTTGGTCAACCCTCACTCTCCGGGTGTTAGCGCCTATCGTCTACTCTTAGATGAGACATTGTTGACTGGCGCTATGCTGGATCAGCAGACGGCCTAACTTGTCATGAACAACCTACATCCCAACCCAACCGTTCCATTGGTGGATCAGCAGATTGCCCTGTCCGCCTATTTTGACTCGTTATTGACTGAGCCGGTGGCCGGAACCGCAGACCTGGAAGCCCATACCGATATTGCCTCGCCATCGGGCATTGAAGAGCGTATGCCCCAGTGGGCGCAAAAACCCTTTCAGTGTCTTTTATTTAATATTGGCCGCCTGACCCTGGGTGCCCCCATGGGGGCCTTGCACGGCATCCTCGACTGGGATGGTGGGGTCACCGCCATGCCGAATAGTCCAAGCTGGTATTTGGGTTTGATGTCCCACCGCGGTAACAAGGTCAAGATTGTTGATACCGAACAGATCGTGGTGCCGAGCCAGTACCGAAACCAACGGCTCGAAGGTTCCAACAGACATGTGGTCATCATCGACCAGTGCCGCTGGGGACTGGTGTGTGATCAGGTGGTCTCGGTAGTGGAAATGAACTGTGATGATATTCGCTGGCGTACCGCCACCACCAGTCGACCTTGGTTGGCGGGCACCGCCATCACCCAGATGTGCGGGGTATTGGATGTGCAGGAGTTTGCCAAAATGCTGGGTTCAGATTCGGTGCAGGTGTTGGCGTAGATTCTAATTGCAGTTACTTTATTGGCATAGTTCATGCAAAGAGTGGTTACTCCAGGTGCTGTTTTCTCGTGAGGCACCAAACGGGTGTGCCATTGAGGTGTATTTTCGAGCTCACCTTAGGAAGGACCAATGAGTCAAAACGCAAAAAATATCAGTGATTCGAACATCTCCCAGTGGGTCACCTTCAAATTAGGTGATGAAACCTATGGGATCAGGGTGATGCAGGTGCAAGAAGTGGTGAGGATGCCAGAGATTGCACCAGTACCCGGTTCGCCCGCCTATGTGTTGGGGATCATTAATTTACGCGGCAATGTGGTGACCGTGCTGGATATCCGCAGGCGCTTTGGCCTTGACGACAAGGAAGCGGACGATGCCACTCGCATCGTGATTGTTGAGGCCCAGCAACACATCATCGGCATCCTGGTGGACAATGTGGCTGAGGTAGTTGAGTTGAGTTCGTCTCAGATTGAGACCGCACCCAATGTAGGTAACGATAAATCCTCGAAGTACATAGAGGGTGTGTTTAGCCGTGAAAACGATTTACTTATCCTGGTAGACGTCAGCAAGCTTTTGTCGGACAGTGAATGGCAGGAGGTCGCTGACATCTAGAGGGTTTGCCATGGCCGAGATAAACGACATCAAACCTCCTCACCCGGTCTGGCCCAGCCGACCACCAGAAGACAGGGGCGATAAAAAACGCCGACAGCAGGACGAGGCCAAACCCAAACCAGCGTCGACCGATGAGGAAACCGGTAACGGCAAACCCCATATCGACGAATATGCTTAGGAAAAAAAATGGATACGAGTTGGTTGACAATAATTTCTGGCAGTGCGCTGTTGTTAAGCGTTATGTTGTTGTCATTGATGTTGTTTTTAAAGGTCAGGCCACGGCGATTTGAGGATCGGCGCGATAGCAATGCCACTATTTTGATGCAAGCCAGGCGTGCGGGACGTGTGGCACGAAGCCGGCAAGCAGCCACCCAAAAACAATGCGATACTGCCCAAAGTCAAAGAATGGCGGGGGGGTTGGGACGGCGCATGGTGCAGTTGGAGACCCAGTTTCGATTATTGGCAGAGCGGCAGGACCAGTTTGATCTGTCGCAGCCGTCCAGTGCACCCTATCGGACTGCCATTCGTTTGGCCGAACGCGGCGCCAGCGTCCAGGAGATATCCACGACCTGTAAGTTGTCCGCCAGTGAGGCCCAATTAATCAACACCTTACACCGCCCCCCCCAGCCGTCCCGCCAACGACTACACTAATATGTGGGGTGATACCGAAAAATGGGATTGGGTTCGAATGCCGTTTAAACCTAAACAGAAAATGCGCGCTATTCTGGCTTTTGCCAGAATAGCGCGTTGGCGTGGGTGGAATGTATTTGCATTATTTAATGCCGAGGCGCCGTAATGGAAACAATATTCAAGGACAAAAAGGTCCTGGTCATTGATGATTTTCCCGAGATGCGCAGTTCCCTGCGGCGCATGTTGGATTCTTTCGGGGTGGAAAGCTGTGATGATGTGGATTCAGGGGAAAGGGCCATCGAAAAGATGGAGGAGAAGGCCTACGACATTGTGCTGTGTGATTATAACCTGGGCCTTGATCGTAAGGACGGACAACAGGTATTAGAAGAAGCCAAGCACCGTGAGTTGCTGCCCTATCACGTCATTTTCATGATGATCACTGCGGAGAATACTATGGCCATGGTCATGGGTGCGGTGGAATATAAACCCGATGACTACCTGACCAAACCCTTTACCAAGGAAGTTTTGCATACCCGTTTGAAACGCCTGCTGGAGCGCAAGACCCACATGGTGGGCCTGGAACAGGCCATTCATAACAAAGAGTATCGTAAGGCCATCGCCATCTGCGATAGTCACTTGGCAAGCAAACCCAAAAATATCATGGAGTTGCTCAAGGTTAAAGGCGGGTTGTGCATCAAGGCGGGTGATTTTGAGTTGGCGGTGAAGACCTACGAACAGGTGTTGGGGGTACGGGATCTACCCTGGGCCCGTATGGGTCTGGGTAAATCCGCTTACTATGAGAATCGTTTTGAGGACGCCAAGAAAACCTTTGAGGGTTTGATAGAGCAAAATAAAACCAATATTGAGGCCTATGATTGGTTGGCCAAGGTGCTGGTTAAGCTGGATCAACCCGAGGTGGCCCAGGAGGTGTTGGCCAAGGCAGTGAAGCTGTCACCCAATGCCATCAGGCGAATGAATCAATTGGGGGAATTGGCCCATGAAAATAACGATTTGGATACCGCCAAAAAATCCTATAAAAAGGCTATACAGCTGGGTAAGCATTCTTGTCTAAAGGGCCCGGAACATTTTACCGGTCTGGCCAAGGTCCTGGTGGAGCAGGACAACACCGATGAGGCTCTGGAGGTTGCTCAAGCGACCCGCAAGGAATTTAAGGGCAATACCGATGCCGATTTGCAGGCGTCGGTGATGGAGGGTGTGATCTATACCCAGAGGCATGAAGAGGATAAGGCCAAGGAGGCCATCGGCAAGGCCAATAAGATATATGAGGAGAATAAGGGCGAGGTTTCAGCCTCGGTGACCATGGATATGGCCAAGGTCAACTTTGCCGTGGGCGACGAAGAGCATGGCAAGGACCTGGTGCAGGACCTGGTGCGAGACCACCACGAAGACGATAAACTCCTGAAGGAGGTCGAGGCGGTACTGGAGAACAGCAGCCTTAAGGATGAGGGTAAAGAAATTATTGAACAGACTAAGAAGGAGATTATCGACATCAACAACAAGGGTGTCTATCTGGTCAAGGAGGGCAAGATGGAAGAGGCCATCAGCTTCCTGGAACAGGCCGCAGACGGCCTGCCCAACAACAAGACCATCAACCTCAATGCCGTCCAGGCTATGTTGTTGTATATGGAGAGAAACGGAAAAGATGACAGCTATATCAAAAAATCCCGTCAATTCCTGGATCGGGTGGCCAAGACCGATCCGGCCAGCGAAAAATATCAACGTTTGGCGGCTGTTTATCAAGGCATCATCGCCGCGTAAAGGGGCCAAACATGGATTTTAAGGAATCGGAAGGCGGACATCAGCAGGCGGACTTCACCACCATTTTGGTGTCTACTATCCACGATGTAAAAAATTCCTTAGGTCTGGTGTTGCATACCCTGGACGAGGTAATGGAGGTGTGTACCCCTCAGGAATGTAAGGTTCATGACCGTTTCGCCAAGCTTCACTATGAGGCCAAGCGGGTCAGCAACGACCTCGTGCGCCTGTTGAGTCTGTATAAGATCGGTAACCAGCAATTGCTGTGTAACATTAGCGACTATTCAGTCGCGGACTTTCTTGAAGACTGTCAGGCCCAAAATAAGCCCCTGTTGCAGATGAACGGGATTAGTGTGGAGACCGAGTGCGCCGATGACCTGTTGTGGTATTTTGACACTGAGTTGTTGGCGGGGGTGGTCAACACCGTGATCAACAATGCCCTGCGCTACACTCAGGACCGGCTCAAACTGGTGGCCCGGGAAGAGAATGGTTTTCTACGTTTGAGTGTGGAAGACGATGGCGATGGTTACCCCGATGCGCTTCTACATGGCGATGCCGATGCTAAGGGGGGGGTCAGCTTCCAGACAGGCAGCACAGGTCTGGGGCTGTATTTCGCCAGCGTGGTGGCGAGGATGCACGAGAATCAGGGCCGCCAGGGCTATATCACTACCCAAAATGGGGGGAGTTACGGAGGGGGGCGTTTTTCCATTTACATTCCTTGAGTAGAGGGCTAGTCAATATTTTGACGATAATGATATGATGCTCTTTCCAGGAACCGCTGAATTATTGACTCTACAAGGTTTTTTGGGTTTGTGGTACGTTTTATGCCTTTCATTCCCTAAGTGATGTAAGGTAGTGGAAACCATGAGTCATTCAGGTTTTCACAGCACCGGAAGGGTGATCGGCAAGCCACTGCCGTAATGATAAGCGAGGCCTGAATTCTCGCTATCAATTTTTCGCTATTCCGGCGCTTTGGTACCTGTAGGATGGGGGAAAATCCAGAATGGGTTTCCCCGGAACTGACTTAGGGTTTAACAATGGAAATGGCAGTGCCTGCAAAAATTATCGACCCTGCCCAGGGTTATTTTAATCCTGGTGAACTTGCCAATGTGCCCCTTGAACGGGCTGCAGAGCGGTCCTATTTGGCCAGGGCATTGCAAATCGTCACCGTTTTGCAGACCTCCCTGGAGGCGGAAAAGGTCATAGAGTTATTCTCACGCGAGATGGCGGTCACCATTCCCCATGATAGCATCAGCTACACCAATGATACTCACCGCATTGCGCTGACCCTGGGCGAGACATCCGAGCATCGCTGTAGCTACCGTCTGGTAGTGACGGGCAAATTGGTTGGCCAGGTATCCCTGACTCGAATCACGCCGTTTGATAGTGATGAGGTGGAAGAGCTGGAGTACCTGCTATGCAGCTTGGTCTACCCTATGCTGAATGCGCTGAAGTATCGCGATGCCCTGGATTCCGCGCTGAGAGACCCACTGACCAAACTGTCCAACCGTACGATGTTGGATGCGTCGCTGAAGCGGGAGATCGATCTGGCCCGGCGGCATAAGACACCGCTGTCCCTGGTGGTGATCGACGTGGACGACTTTAAGCGGGTCAACGATACCTATGGCCATGCGGTGGGTGATGAGGTATTGAAATGCGTTGCCACGTGCATAGCGAAATGTACCCGGACCACGGATGTAGTGGCGCGCTACGGGGGTGAAGAATTTGTGTTGTTGCTGAGCAATACCGATCAGAAAGGCGGTACATTGTTGGCAGAGCGCGCCCGTCAAGCGGTAGACGACGCGGGTTGCACTACTGCCCAAGGGGAAGAGGTCAAGGTGACCATCAGCCTGGGGGTGTCCACCCTCAAGCAGGCTGAAGACCGCGCCGGATTTTTTGAGCGTGCCGATCAGGCCCTGTACCGCGCCAAGTCTCAGGGCAAGAACTGTGTCAAGGTTGCCGATGATTGTTGAACCTGCGTTGGGCGATACAAAAACCTGCAGGAAATTCTGATCAATTGAACTTGAACCGCCAAGACGCCAAGTATTTTCTTTAAAAAATCAATCACGCCTCGGCAGGCCACGGCTTGTCACCTTGCCACTCACCATATAAGCAAACGCAATCACCTCGGCTACGGCGGTATATAAGGCGCGGGGGATTTCATCGCCCAATTCCACTTTGGAGAGCAGAGTTACCAGGGCGGGGTCTTCGTACAGGGGAATGTCGTGTTTTTTGGCCAACTCCAATATTTTATCGGCAACCAGGCGCTGGCCCTTGGCGGTGACTGTGGGGGCGCCGGCGCCGTCATACTCCAAGGCGACGGCGATGGACGGGGGGGTGTAGAGTTTCATGCCAGGGTATCCACCAGGGCTTGGGGCCGGTCTGGATTGGGGCCATGGGGTTTGCCCGGTTGGCTGGCCAGACGCCCCACCTCCAGGCCGGCGCGATCCAGATTGGCGCGTAGTTGACCCAGATTTTGGTCAAAGGCGGCAGCGGTATGGTCCTGCTCCGCCCACAGACTGACCGATACATTATTGCCGTGGGCGCTGATGAGGGTCCGCACCGGGCCCAAGCCTTCAAAGTCGAATGCCAGCCACACCGACCATTTTTCCACTTCACCGTCATGCCCTTCGGCGTCTCTTTGGATGCGCAAATCAAACACATCAGCCTGGTTGCCACGGCGTACTGGCAGTTCCAGGGTAAATAGGGGTGTCGGGGTCTGCTCCCCTGGGACCGAAGCCAACTGATTGAGTTGCACGCGGGCCAGGCTCGATTCGATCTGTTGGACCAGATCGCGCACCACCGTGGCATGATTGTTTTGCAGGCTGGGTTCGGCGCTGGCCTGGGGTTGCACCGGCGCGCCCCGCAGGGGTGGGGCGGTCTGGGGTGAGGTTGGCAAGCTGGCAGGTTTTGACTCGGCGCCGGTCTGGAGGAGTTTGGGTTGTTCGCCGGTGAGGTCCCGCACCAGGCGTAATAGCCCCGCCTTAAAATCGGTGTCCAACTGGGGTCGCGAGCCGGTCTGGACTGCTTGGGCGAGTTTGTTCTCCATAAATACCCCGGAATCCAGGATGGCCTGACGCAGCCCAGTGGGCCGGGACACTGTGTCGCTGCCCGGCAACAGTTTCATGATCTGTTGGCCGAGTTGTAATAAATTATTGGGCAATGCCTGCTTGCCGTCAGCCGACTGGGCAAGTTGATTGAGTTGACTGAGGTTGGCCAGCAAGGGTGGCAGCCCGGTTTGCCGGGGTAGCAACAGACGCATGGTCTGAGGCAGGGTATCGGGTTGTTTGGCGGTGGTTATCACCTGGAGCACGGGCTTTTCACCGGCGCTGATAACCTTGAGTTGCAAGTTTTGGCCTGGGGCGGCGTTTAGAGTGGTTTGGGCCTGGACCCGTGTGTTGCCAATACGTAACTCCAGGCCACCCTGGGTGGCGGTGAGGACATTGGCGCTCAGCAATTGGCCCAGCTTCCAGGCGCCGATAATGGACTGGGCATTGGTTAGGGCCAACTGGCCCGTCAGGCTAGGTCCTTGTATTTGTATCATCGTGTTGATCAGGGGTTGCAGGGTGGCAGAATACATGTGTCCAGACTCAAGTATAGGCCTTAAGCTGATATGCCGGTAAGGTGACCTACCATATATAGTCGGTCAATGCGTGCCAATATTAAGTGGATCGGGCCTACCAATCTTTGTAGGGATGGTGCAGCAGGCTGACATTGTAGTATCTGGGGTCATGAGACACTTCTTTACCCAACCAGTCGGGGCGCTCAAAATCGGCATCTTCGGCAGCCAATTCGATCTCTGCCACCACCAATCCCTGGTTGTCCCCGGAAAACACATCCACCTCCCAGGTGAGGCCTTTTTGGGCCCCTATCCGGTAGCGGGTCTTTCGGATCACCGGTCCGATACGCATGCTCATCATCATTTGCTTGGCATCAGCCAGGGTGATGGGGTACTCAAATTCCAACCGGCTGATACCCAGTTCGGCGCTCTTGATATTGATATTGGCCTGTTCGCCGACAATGCGTAGCCGTACCGAACACCGTACCGACTGATCTTTCGTCACATCGGTGAGGTAGGCCTGTTCGTAGACCAGGCCTGGACTTGCCTGCTGCCGCCATTGATTGCCTTGTACCAAAAACTTTCGCTCGATCTCTTGTGCCATGGTTTCCCCAGTTTAGTCTATACAGTATAAGGTGGTCCCCAACTTCATATCGAGTCGAGTCCATTATGTCGCGCGTAAAAGTCTACAGTACCGCCACCTGCCCCATATGCGAAAAGACCAAAGCCTTGTTGACCAAGTGGGGAGTTGCCTACGATGAGTTACGCGTGGATACGGATCAGGTGGCGCTAAAGGAGATGCTCAAGATCAGTAATAACGCACGCACCGTGCCTCAGATTGCCATTGATGGTAGCCATATTGGTGGATTTAGCGAACTGACCGAGTTGCACATGGACGGGGAATTGGATGGACTGATCGCAGATAGCGAGACCTAGGCTTAGTGTTCCTCGCCCTCTTCAAAAACCAGTCTCCCACCCACCAGGGTATGGGTCACCTTGCCCCTGAATCGCCAGCCCAGGAACGGGGTGTTGTGACCGCGGCTGTGAATATCGGCCTCAGTAAAGTCCCAATCTGCATCAGGATCAAATATGCACACGTCTGCGGTGGTGCCGACACCCAGATGCCCGGCGTCGATACCGAGTATGTTTGCCGGGCCTTGGGTGAGTAAGGCAATGGCCTGACTTAATGGGAGTAGCCGGTCGTCCACCAATTTAAGTGTCAGCGGCAGTAACGTCTCCAGGCCAGAGATGCCTGGTTCGGAGAGGCTGAAAGGCGCCAATTTAGCGTCGGGTTCATGCGGCTGGTGGTCGGAACAGATCGCAGTAATGATGCCATCTTTGATGCATTGACGTAGTCCGTCGCGATCTTTCTGGCTGCGTAACGGTGGTCTTACATGGCACTGGCTATCGAAGATGCCGACATCGTGTTCGCTAAGGTGGAGGTGGTGCGCGGTGACATCCACAGTGACCGGCAAGCCACTTTTTTGTGCTGCGGTCACCATGCTCAGGGCCCGGGCACTGGACAACTGGCAAAAGTGGGCGCGTACTCCGGTCTGTTCAATGAGCGCCAGGTCACGGCCCACCGCCACCGTCTCCGCCGCTTCAGGAATACCCGGCAGTCCCAGCCGGGTGCTGATCTCACCTTCATGTACGCAACCACTGCCATGGAGATAGGGGTCTTCTGAATGCAGGAACACAGTGAAGTCGAAGCCGGCCGCATACTCCATAGCGTGTCTCAGTACCATGGTGTCCGTGATCGCGTGCAGGGCATTGCTAAAACCCACGCAGCCGGCCTCGTCCAAGGCCGCCATATCGGTGAGCAGTTGACCTTCCAGGTTGCGGGTCAGGGCCCCCAAAGGGTGAACGAAGGCCAGTCCATAACGCCAAGCCCGCTGCTGAATCATTTGCGCCATGGCTGGAGTGTCGATGGGGGGATGGGTGTCCGGTGGGCAGCACAGTGTGGTAATGCCTGCGTTAACTGCGGCCCGCACCTCACTGGCCATGGTGGCCTTGTGCTCCAGACCGGGTTCGCGGGTGCGGGCGCGCAGGTCGACCAGTCCTGGGCACACCACCTTGGTGGCCGCATCTATGCTGTGTGTTGGGATAAAATTTTCTGGGGCCTGGCCTGAAGCGACTACAAAGCCGGCGTCATCAATATACAGGTCACGTTGTTCGTCGATCCTATTGGCGGGGTCGATGAGGTGACCGTTTTTGATGTGCAGGCTCATGCCGGAGTCGTCTCGTCGCTGCCCCTGGTGCTGCGATTTCCACGACGCTTTCGCGCCACTGGTTTGCCACCCATGATCAACGCCATGACTGCCATGCGTACGGCAATCCCATAGGTGACCTGTGGCAGGATGACTGATTGGGGGCCGTCGGCGACGCTGGAGTCGATCTCGAGCCCGCGGTTCATGGGTCCTGGGTGCATGACGATGGCATCTTGTTTGGCGTAGGCCAGCTTGTCAGCGGTGAGGCCATAGAGATTAAAGAATTCCTGTTCGCTGGGCACGAAGGCCCCGTTCATACGCTCCCGTTGCAGGCGTAGCATAATGACCACATCCACATCATGTAGACCTTCGTGCATGTCGGTGTAGGGATGAACGCCCAGGCGTTCCACCTCGGTGGGCAACAGGGTCTTGGGTGCGATGACCCTGACTTGGGCCGCACCCAGTGCGGCCAAGGCGTGGATCTGGGAACGCGCCACCCTCGAATGGAGGATATCGCCGACAATGGCCACCCGCAGGTTCGCGACATCCCCCTTGTGGGCGCGGATGGTAAACATGTCGAGCATGGCCTGGGTGGGGTGGGCGTGGCGGCCATCCCCGGCATTGATGATACGCACATGGGGAGGCACATGTTTGGCGATCAGATTGGCGGCGCCGCTGTTGGGGTGTCGCACCACGAATAAGTCGGTGTGCATGGCCTCCAGATTATTGACCGTATCCAGCAGGGTCTCACCTTTGCTGGTGGCGGAATGTTGAGGGTTGAGATTGATGACGTCCGCAGACAGACGCTTGGCGGCAATCTCAAAGGTGGTGCGGGTGCGGGTGCTGGACTCGAAGAACAGATTGACGACGGTCTTGCCGCGTAGCAGCGGCGCCTTTTTTATTTCCTTTTTTGCCAGGGTGATAAAGGATTGAGCAGTGTCTAATATTTGAAGAATATGATCTCGTTTGAGACCTTCGATGGTGAGAAAATGTTTGAGTTGTCCTTGCGCATCAAATTGGATGTCGGTGGAGGTCAAGCGTTATCCTCCAGTATATTGAGCGCAAGCTTTTCAGGTCCCGCCAGTTTGATATGTTGGCCTGGGGCCAGGGTGCAATGTTGCCCCACCACATCGGCCTGAATGGGGAGTTCACGTCCATCCCGTTCCACCAGGACCGCCAGCACCACGGATTCTGGGCGTCCATAGTCAAAGATTTCGTTCATGGCGGCGCGAATGGTGCGGCCGGTATGCAACACGTCGTCTACCAGGATGATGTGCCGGCCATCCACGCTCTCGGGTAAATCAGAGGCCTTGACCTGTGGGTTGAGGCCCACTCGGGTAAAATCATCGCGGTAAAACGAGATATCCAAGGTCCCCAGTGGGTCGGGCAATCCCAGGGACTGGTGAAGTTTCTGGGCGATCCAGGCGCCACCGGTATGGATGCCTATCATGATGGGGTGACGTTCGTCGAGATAGGGTTGCAGGGCCACGGCCATTTGGGCGATGAGAGCGTTAATGTCCACTGTCGTGGTCACGGCTTGTCCAATTGATTGAGGTAGGTCTGCAGAATCTCGCAGGCAGCGTATTTGTCCACACCTCGGCGGCGAATACGGGCGGACGCCACGCCTGCGTCCTGGAGTGCGTGCCTTGCGGCGCGGGATGTAAGACGTTCATCTACCATGTGCACTGGCAGATTGTAACGTCCACGAAGCTGATCGCCAAATTTGCGCGCCATTTTTGTCACCGTATTGTCGCTGCCATCCATATTAATGGGCAGTCCAACCACCAGGGCATTGGCCTCCCAATCTTCCAATAACTGGTCGATGCGGGTCCAGTCGGGTTTTTGACCAGGGCAGCGGATGTCTTCCACCGCCTGAGCCTGGCGCAAGTATTGGCGGCCGATGGCGACACCCATTTTTTGGGTGCCAAAGTCGAAGGCCAGATAGGTGAAGGTTCTCAAGCGTGCCCGGTCTGTGAAGATAGTCGATCCAGGTCTACCCCCAGGTGTTGTGCGGCTCGGTTCCAACGGTGTTCTGCCGGGGTCTCAAAGACGATGCCGTAATCGGCGGGGCCATTGAGCCATGCATTCTGGCTCAGTTCATCTTCTAATTGGCCGCTCCCCCAGCCCGCATATCCCAGGGCCACGAGACAACGATTGGGTCCGCGGTCCTGGGCCAGGGCCTCGAGGATATCCCGGGAGGTGGTCAACGAGAGTTCATCGCTTACCGCCAGACTGGAGGACCAGGTCTGGTCGCCATCGTGAAGTATAAAGCCCCGCTCATTCTGCACCGGACCGCCGTGATATACCTTTTCGTTTTGGCGCTGGGTGTTGTCCGCATCAATATCCATTTGTTGCAGTATCTCACCCATGGAGAGGTTGGTGGGGCGGTTGATTACGATACCCAATGCACCGTCCGCATTATGCTGACAGATTAAGGTCACACTGCGAAAAAAATTAGGGTCTGCCAGGGATGGCATGGCGATAAGGAACTGGTTGGTGAGGGACACCATAAGCTTTATGGTAGCAGATTTCGGAGTGCCACGGGGGGTCGCAGCGGCTGGACCTTAGTGACTGGTTAGGCGATTGCCGTGGTGAAATTGCCAGGTGCGGGTGATATGCAATATGTCTGTTTCCTTGCGAATATTGTCTGGAAACGGCGCATAGGGGGCGGCGAGTCTGACAATACGGATGGCGGCTTCGTCCAGGATTTTAAAGCCCGAGGCGCGTCGCACCGCGATTGTATTGATGCTGCCATCGGGATTGAGCGCCACGTCCAGAACCAGGCTTCCAGTTAGCCCCTTTCGTTTGGCCTGTGCCGGATAGTTGAAATTGCCCACCCGTTCCACCTTGGCCCGCCATGCTTCCATGTAGGAAGCGTAGCGATACTCGTGGGTGCGTGCGCTCAAAAATTTTCTTCTTGGGCGTTTTTGATATTCTTCCCAGGAACGACTGAGCTGGGCGCTCAGGCGGGCGCGTTCCTGGGCCAGGCGCTGTTGGTCCAATCCAGGGTTGGCCTTGGTCGATGGGGGTCTGGGATCAGTATCTTTGGCGCGCTGTTGGGGGAGCACCTTCTCGGCCGGTTTTTTGGCCACCAACAACTCGGGCCGTGGCGGAATAGGCAGGGTCGCGGGTTTCGGACGCGGTTTGGCCTGGGGAATCTCGGGGCTACGCTCGGTCAGTTCCTGGACCGGCAAGGGGCTGCGTGCGATCACCGGTGTATCTTGTTCACCACCACCTTCCTGGTTGGCCTGGGCCAGAAAATCTGCCTCGTCCGGGGCCTTTTCACTACGACTCTGTACCAGGATGACTTCCAGTGTCGGTAGTTTGTCCATCACATTGGAGAGCTTGGGGAGGGTAAAGGTGATACCCAGCACAATAATAAGGTGCGCCAGCAAGGACCCGAACATGGATAGGCCCAGCCGCTCGGTGCCGGTAAATACAACGATGTCATCAGCGGTGTGCATCAATTTCGATCTGTTGAGGTGTTGAATGCTGGTGCCGTGATTATACCGTTGAAAAGACCAAAAATAATGGTTGCGGACACGAGTATGGGTAAAAGTTTAGTTGGGCATCAGTTATTTGGCCGAGCCCAAAATTAATAATTCAGTGCATCATACGTATTACGCTTGGTCACCACAGAGGACACGGAGGTCGCAGAGAAAGGTATGCGTTAAAGCTCCGTGCCCTTCCAGGTGACAAATTTCTAAGTCATTGATTTATATGCTAGCTTAGAATCTTGTCACTTGTAGATCTGCGGCCGCGCAGCGGCATAA